>JABMOJ010000470.1 GCA_013204195.1 SAR86 cluster bacterium | reverse complement strand
TCTCGAAGTAGAGATCAACAAATTCAAACAATTGCTGGACAAGACCAGCAGTCAACGCTCCTCGCTGGAGGACAACCTTCGGGCTAATGAAAAAGCGATCAACGAGCTACTGAAAAAAATCGAGGACATGCAGCAAAAGATCAGCCAGAGCGAAACAACTATCAAGAAGCTTCGTCTCGAGCAATCCGGCCTCGAAGCAGCCCGATTACAGCAACAGGACTATCTGGTCACGCAGATCAGAGCCGCCTATGAGATCGGCAACCAGCCATATATGAAGGTGCTGCTCAATCAGGAGGACCCTAACCAACTCGACCGCATGTTGACCTATTATCAATACTTCAGTCGGGCCCGAGCCGAGCAGATCGCCCGTTATCGAGGCACCATCGAGCAACTCAAACAGGTTACAGGTAACCTTGAGGCGGAAAATCTCGGGCTACACCAGAATCAGACGCTGCTTGTCACCCAGAAACAAGACTTGCAACTGGCCCAAATCAACAAACAGCAAACTCTGACTGAACTCAACCGTGAGATCGCCTCCACCGGATCAGAGATCCAAAAATTGAACCAAAACCACAAGGACCTCGAAGAACTGCTGAACAAGATCAACACCAGCGTCGCCGCCTTGTCATTGCCCACCGACATCGTCAGCTTCGAAAGCCGCAAGGGCAAGATGCAACTACCCGTTGCCGGCAAAATCCTCAATAGCTATGGCAGTCAACGCAGCAATGCCAAGGTAAAATGGCGTGGCGTTTTTATCGAGGCTAAAGAAGGCGACCCGGTTTATGCTATCCACTATGGTCGAGTAATTTTTTCTGATTGGTTACGAGGCTTCGGTCTGATGATGATCATCAGCCATGGCGACGGCTACATGTCTCTGTATGGCCACAATCAGGTATTGTATCGAGAAACCGGCGACTGGATCAGCGCCGGTGAAAACATTGCCAGCGTCGGTGATAGCGGCGGCCAAAACCAGGCTGGCCTGTATTTCGAAATCCGTCATAGCGGCCAACCCACGAACCCACAACAATGGTGCCAGGCCCGTAACAAGCATGCTGTCTGAGATGGCCCACGGAGTCTCCCTCGAGCCGATCCAACTCGCAGCCAAGCCCTACGCTTGATATCTGACACGGCCATCACCATTGAAGTGTATAGGATTGTCCGACACGTACAAACCAAGCCGCACCCAGGCGCGATACGCCAGGACCAAATTTAGCCATGCACTATTAGCCAAGCACTATTAGCCATGTACTATTAGCCATGTACTATTAGCCATGCACCAGGAGAGGCAGATGTTAAACACCCAACAGGGCATTCGAGTACTGGCGTTCACTGGACTGGCGCTGATACTCAGCGCTGCCTCAGCCACAGACACAGATATCGAAGCTGACACAACGCTCGATACCGAGCAGGCGCTACCGGCCCGGCTACCCCTGAACGAATTGCGGGTTTTTGCCGAAGCCTTTGATCGCGTCAGTAGCGCTTATGTCGAAGAAATTGACGATCGCACGCTACTCGAAAATGCCATCAAGGGTATGTTGTCACAGCTTGATCCCCATTCCGCCTATCTCGATCGCGACTCTTTCTCCGAATTACAGGAAGACACCACGGGCAACTATGGCGGCGTCGGACTCGAAGTCAGTATGGAGGATGGGTTTGTCCGCATTATTTCACCTATGGATGGCACGCCAGCCGCGAGGGCTGGGGTCAAACCTGGCGATCTGATCATTCAACTCAATGACCAGCCCATCAAGGGAATGAGCCTGGGCGACGCGATCGATGCAATGCGCGGAGAGCCCGGCAGCACTGTCAGGTTGACCCTGATCCGCGAAGGGGCAACTCAACCTTTTGAGGTCAGCCTAACCCGCGAAATCATTGCCGTCGCCAGCGTTCGTGAGCGATTGCTAGACACAGGCTATGGTTATATTCGAATCGCGCAGTTTCAGAGCAATACTGGCACCGAGGTCGAAGATGCCGTCACCTCCCTGAGCGCTGAGGGTAAGCTGCTAGGGCTTGTCTTGGATTTACGCAACAACCCCGGCGGTATCTTACAGTCGGCTGTCGCCGTCTCTGACGTCTTCATAGATGACGGCCTGATTGTCTATACGGCGGGTAGACTGCCCAACTCTGACATGCGTTTCAGCGCCAGCACACCAGATGCCACCAACGGCATACCCATTGTTGTACTGGTCAATGAAGGGACCGCTTCAGCCTCAGAGATTGTTGCCGGCGCCCTACAGGATCACCGCCGGGCGATCATTATGGGCGTCAATACTTTTGGCAAGGGCTCGGTACAAACCATTCTGCCCCTGAATAACGAAAAGGCCATCAAGCTCACCACAGCGCTCTATTACACGCCGAATGGTCGCTCCATTCAGGCCGAGGGCATCATTCCGGACATCTGGGTTGATCGCTCAACGATTACACCCGCGAAACCAAATCAGTTCAACATCAAAGAAAAAGACCTGCCCGGCCACTTGGCTAACGGAGAACATGACCCGTCTGCTGCCGACCATTTTACCGGAATGCACGATACCGAGCTGAACAAGACAGAAATGAACGATACCGAACTGGCGATTACTGACTATCAATTGCACGAGGCCTTAGTCTTGCTCAAAGGCCTCAATATCCTTGCCCCACAAGGATAAACGACGCCATGTACCGTCTTGTCCGGCTGATATTTTTGTACATGACACTCATCAGCGATAGCGCTGCTGCGTCTGAACAGCCCTACAATCCGGCTTATATCGCAATTATTATCGATGACATGGGGAACCATTGGGGCCGTGGCCAGCGCGCGATCCAATTACCCGCCTTGCTAACCTACTCCATATTGCCCTATACGCAATATGGACATCAGCTTGCCGAACTAGCCTATCAAGACGGCAAAGAAGTCATGCTACATATGCCCATGGCCAACCTCGGGCGTAAGCCCATGGGGCCAGGCGGCCTGACGCAGAATCTGACCAAAGCCGAATTTTATCAGACCCTCGCACTGGCTATTGAACAAATCCCACATCTCAAGGGGATCAATAATCATATGGGCAGTCAACTGACGCAACAACCCCAACAGATGAACTGGCTCATGTCGCAGATCAAGCAGCAGCAGCTTTACTTTATCGACTCAAGGACAACGGCAAATACCGTTGCCTCAACGGTGGCCAAGGAACAACAGATCCAATCATCAAGTCGCGACGTGTTTCTCGATAATGACCCAACATTTATCAGCATTGATCGAGCCTTCCAAGTGTTGTTGGCGAAAGCCCGGCGCGATGGCACCGGAATTGCCATTGGCCACCCTCATCAGGCGACATTGGATTATCTGGCCAGAGTTATACCGGGACTAGCAGCACAGTCTATAGAAGTGATCTCGGTGTCAGCCTTAATCCAGCGGCGGCGAGCACATGCTTTACAAGCCGCCGTGAGTGTCCACTCTCATGGGGCCAGCCCCATAGAATAGCGGCTTCGCCGTCAGCGACTCTTGCGGGTCAGGGCAATCGCCTCGGCCAGATTCAGGGTGCCTTCATAAATCGCGCGACCGGTAATTACGCCGGTGATTCCACCCTTAATTTTAGCTTCGACCTCAAGTAGGGCCATGACGTCTCGAATGTCCGTCACGCCACCAGAGGCAATAATAGGCACCGAGACCGATTCCGCAAGCTCTCGAGTCGCGCGCATATTAATCCCGCCCATCATGCCGTCTTTACCGATATCCGTGTAAACAATCGACTCGATGCCATCACTTTCAAACAGTAAGGCCAGGCTCTTAACCGAGATATCAGTCACGTCTTTCCAACCATTCTTAGCCACCATGCCATGCAGACCATCTAGCCCCACCATAATATGGCCGGGGAAGCGCTGACACATAGCACCCACAAACTCGGGCTCTTCTACCGCCTTGGTACCAATGATCACATAATCAACACCTGCATTAAGGTAGGACTCGATCACCTCGGGGCTTCGAATACCACCCCCCAATTGAATGGTCAAATCGGGGTGATTGGCCGCAATCATGGCAATGAGCGCCTGGTTGACCGGATATCCTTCGAAGGCTCCATCCAAATCAACCAAATGCAGCCGCTCCGCACCTTGACTGACCCAGTGGTCTGCCATGCCGACGGGGTCATCGGAATAAGTGGTCGACTCTTCCAGTCGCCCCTGCTTGAGGTTGACGACCTTGCCATCCTTAAAATCAATTGCCGGGATTATATGCACTACAAGGTTCCTTTTGTCGACGGCATGATGTCACCCATCCGCTGATCCATCTCCAGCGCCATGCGCAGAGACCGACCGAATGCCTTGAAGATCGTTTCAATCTGATGGTGAGTGTTCTCCCCGCGCAGATTATCAATATGTAATGTCAGGTTCGCATGATTGACAAAGCCATGAAAAAACTCGCGGAATAAATCAACGTCGAAACCACCCACGCTCGCGCGAGTGAAATCTACGTGGTATTCCAGGCCTGGGCGACCAGAAAAATCGATAACAACCCGTGACAGCGCTTCATCAAGGGGCACATAAGCATGGCCATAACGCCGAATACCACGCTTATCACCCATCGCCTGACTGAATGCCTGGCCAAGCGTGATACCGATATCCTCCACCGTATGGTGAGCATCAATGTGCAGATCACCCCGAGCATTGACCTGAATGTCGATCAGCCCATGACGGGCGATCTGGTCGAGCATATGTTCGAGAAACGGCACGCCCGTGTCGAAACTCGACACACCGGTGCCGTCCAGGTTTATGCTGACACTGATCTGGGTTTCGAGGGTGTTTCGATCTACTTGTGCTTTGCGCTCTACCACTTCCATGCCCATTCGCCTTCTGTCAAAATCGAGGCATTATACGGTATTTACAGCAGTGCGCCATTGGGCAGATAACGGTTATCCGTATTCGCTTTGACCCATTGCCGCAGCACCGGCGTGAATGCCTCACGTTGCTTGAGAATCCGAACCAGGTAGATCACCGGCGATTGTTTACCGCCATCCCATCCCGGCAACTGCCTTTCTGCCAGCGTAAAGAACCGGACTAGATTGACCAATTCCTCATCACTGAGCGCTGTTGCCACCTGCCACGGCGCCTCGTCGAGCCGCATTAGACGTCCATCACCACCGATTTGGGCGGCCGACAAACTGGTGGCCAAATTCTCCAGCGCCCCATCGGTCAGCACCGCATAGGCCTTCAAGTCGTCCAGGCTCAACCCTTTCTCCGCATCAGCCTTAGCCGGTTGCCAAACACCAATCGTCATTTTTAACGCCTTTTCTTGGGTAAAGCCGCAAAATCACCGGCACGTTGTTCTTTGTTGGCGGCAATCGCCTCCACCATTTCTTCGGTCTGCAAGAAACTCGCATTCCAGATGCCTATATAGTCCAGACTGTCTGCTGTTGAGTGATCCCGAGAATAATTGATCATGCGCTTTGAACCATAAACCGCCAGCGGCGCGTTGGCAGCGATCTCCCGAGCAACCTCCAGTACCGCTTCAAGCATGGCGTCCTGGTCGGCAAAGACACGATTCACAAGGCCGGCCTGATGCGCCTCGGCAGCGCTCATTCGGCGACCCGTGTACGCCAATTCACGCACAATGCCTTCTGGAATGAGCTTCACTAAACGCGGAAATGTACCCACGTCTGCGGTCATGCCGATTTTCACCTCAAATACTGTAAAAAAAGCATCCTCAGTGGCATAGCGGATGTCGCAGGCGGTGATAAAGTCCATGCCACCACCGATACACCCCCCCTGAATGGCCACAAGCACCGGAATTCTGCACTCTTCCAAGCAGCTGAAAGTATTCTGCATACGCTTCACCATTCGATAGAAACTCTCGCCGTGACTTCGACTCTGCTTCGGGTCGGTTTTGAGCGCCTGACTATCGCCGGTGATGAAGCTCCCAATATCCAAACCCGAGCTGAAATGGGGCCCCATGGACGAGATTACAATGACACGCGCTTTGCTGTTGTCATCAATATCGTTAACGATCTCAGGCAACTCCTCCCAAAATTCGGCATTCATGCTATTGCGCTTCTCCGGCCGGTTCATGCGGATATGGGCAATATTATTGTCAATACTGACATCAAAACAGGTAGGACTCATAGGCGGTCTATTCCATCAACGGGTTGTACCGCGCCAGCGGTCGTTGCTGGCGCAGATGATTCTGGTTAAGCCCTGCCTGGCAGGGCTAAGGGCGAGTTCAGACTACACGTCATCGTCACCCAACTTGACCAGCATTTTGCCAGTATTTTCACCTTGCAGCAGTCCGATGAACGCCGCCGGAGCATTTTCAATACCATCAAAAATCGTTTCCTGATACTTCATCAAACCAGCCGCCATCCACGCCCGCATATCCGCCAGAAATTGCGCGCGGATGCCATCGAACTCGTACACCACAAAACCCTTCATGGTGACCCGGTTATAGATCATATTCGACAGTGTCGTCACACCTTCAGAGCGCGCGCCTTTGTTGTTGTACGCAGAGATCATGCCACAGACTGGAATACGCCCTAAGGGGCGCATCTGACCCACAGCCGCGTCCAGGTGCGCACCACCGACATTTTCAAAATACACATCAATACCTTCCGGCAGCGCCACGTGCAGTTCTTTACGAATATTACTGGTCTTGTAATTGAAGGCGTAATCAAAGCCAAGCTCTTGGGTCAGATAATTGACTTTCTCATCGGATCCACAGCTACCCACGACCCGGCATCCTTTTATCTTGGCAATTTGGCCGACGACACTACCT
>JABMOJ010000469.1 GCA_013204195.1 SAR86 cluster bacterium | reverse complement strand
GTCTAGGACTGTGGAAGCTCAACAAAAGTGCCTGCGCCGATGTCGTCCGAAACGCCATTGAGATTGGCTACCGGCATTTAGACAGCGCGGCTGACTATGGTAACGAAGAGGAAGTGGGTGCCGGTATTAAACAGGCGTTAGCCGACGGCTTGTGCAAACGGGAAGACCTGTGGATCACATCGAAACTGTGGAATACCTTTCATCGACCGGAGCACGTGCGAGAAGCCTGCGAGAAAACACTGGCAGATCTCGCTGTCGACTATCTCGATCTCTATCTGATTCATTTCCCCATCTCGCTAAAGTACGTTGGCATCGAGTCACGCTACCCACCGGAATGGATAGCAAACCCAGACGCAGCTAACCCTGTCATGGAAATCGACCCTGTACCACTGGCCGACACCTGGCGCGCGATGGAAGCACTTGTCGCCGATGGGTTAGTAAAGCAGATTGGTATCTGCAATTACACAACCGGTTTACTCCATGATTTGATGGCGTACGCGAAGATCAAACCCGCCATGCTGCAAATCGAGTCGCACCCCTATCTGACTCAGGAAGCCTTGATACGTACCGCGAATAATTACGGCATTGCGGTCACTGCCTTTTCGCCTCTGGCAGCACTGTCATATGTTGAGTTAGACATGGCAACGACGTCAGACACCGTCTTGTCGCAAGCCGTTGTGCTTGCCGCAGCCAAGCGAGTTGATCGATCACCAGCGCAGGTTGTGCTGCGCTGGGGTATACAGCGCGGCACAGCCATCATTCCAAAATCGAGCAAGCTCGAGCGTCTGAAAGAGAACCTGGCATTGTTTGATTTTGAGTTAAACAGTGATGAAATGGCGGCACTATCCGCATTGAACGCCAACCGTCGCTTCAACGATCCCGGTGCATTCTGCGAAGGCGCATTCAATACATTCCACGCTATTTACGACTAGCGTGTTCGATATCGTCATTTATCGTTGAGCAGAAGCGCTACTGTGAAGCAAATAATGGGGAACCGGCAGAACAAGGTGCTGAATTCTTCCGGTCCCCCCTGTCTGCTATTGACTCAATCAGTCATCAAAGCCCAGAAAGGTAGCCGCTTCGTCAACGCTCTTGCGTTCTGAGACGACGGCGTTGGCAGGAAAACTTTCATCTGGCCAGCCCAGCGCCACTGCCTTCATGATCACTTGGTCATCAGCAATACCCGCATGCTCGCGCACTACCGGCGACTGCATAATGCCCTGGCTGTTGATCACTGCGCCCAAGCCACGAGACCAGGCGGCATTGACCAGCGCGGTGGTGACGGCGCCACAGTCAAAAGCCGTGTCATCGCTGTCTGCCAGCACGCGGTCATAAGTAATGATGACACAAACCGGCGCGTCAAACTGGCGAAAGCCGCGCAACACCCAATCCTGGCGTCCTTCTTTATCGTCACGCTCGATGCCCATGGCACCAAACAATTGCTTGGCGACGCCAACCTGACGGTCGCGATGTTGCCCAGCAAAGGCCTCCCCGATACGAAACTCACGGGAATGCGGCACACCCGCCAAATTACGCTCCACATTACCGGCGCGAATACGTTGCAAGGGTTCGCCAGAGACAACAGTAAAATTCCACGGCTGCGTGTTCATTGATGAGGGGGAACGCATTGCCAGTGCCAGGACTTCTTTAATCAGTGCTTTCGGCACCGGGTCGGGCTTGTAGCCTCGAATGCTGCGGCGACCGAGGAAAACATCATCAAATTGCACTTTAAATCTCCTTGTGTGAATGCCTGGCTAGTGTACGTTATTGCCAGGCCAAAATAAGTGAATAATTTATCCAATCCATTGACGAAGCGTACGTCTTTTGACCCTTGGCTTTTTTGCATGGGCTTATCGCATCGCTACCTTGAGCACAGCAGTCCAAGCGGGAGTTAACGGCGCACGTTCACGGGCGGTGGGCCGCACTCAAGAAACGGTAGATGTTGCTGAATGAGGGTGCAATCGCGCATCGACGGTGATTGGCCTAACCGCATGGTCGCCTAAAAAGTGCCGGCAAATACGTAACCCATACCGCGCATTGTTTTAATCAGCTGGGGCTTTGCCGGATCAGTTTCGATTTTTTTTCGTAATTTGCCCACAAGAACATCTACGCTTCGGTCGTTGGGCAGCCAATCCCTGCCGGATAAATTTTCTAGCAGCGCATCACGGGTTAACGGGCGATTTTTTGCCTTAACAAGCAGCGACAGTAAGGTGAATTCTAGCCCTGTGAGATCTATGGTTAAGCCATGTTTGCTGACCCTATGCCGACTAAAATCAATTTCTAAGTCGTCGATCTGTATACTTTCGGGATCAGCGCTGGATTTCTCCGTGAACTTTAAGCGTCGAAGTACGGTTCTGATACGGGCCAGGATTTCTCGCTCTTCGAATGGCTTGGTAATATAGTCGTCGGCGCCGATCTCTAATCCGACGATTTTGTCGACGGAGTCTGATGCACCGGTAAGAATGATGATACCAATACCGGGATAGGTTTCTCGTAGGTCCCTCGCAATATCGAGCCCGTTCGCATCCGGCAGGCGCAGGTCGAGCAAGATGCAATCGGGTGTGCGGGCCTGAAGTTTTTGGTCGAGGCCGCGTTTGTCGGCACAACTATCCACGCTTAAGCCCGACTTAGTGAGATAGCGCTCTAGTAATCTTCTAATTCGATCGTCGTCTTCGACAATCAGTACGTGTTCATTTGCGTTCATAACTTTTGACATCTGATACCAGCCTGTGTCTCGTGCTACTGTCGTCACGTCAGTGACGCTAAAGTTTCCGTTAATGATGCCCTAGTGTAGGGTTTTTTTAAAATCTTAATTTTATCGTTAAAGTCTTGATTTGCGTTACCTGCTGCAATCATGGCGAGATCTTCGTAGCCCGTAGTGAGCACAATCTTGATGTGAGGATAGTGCTCTGTGATCAGTTGCTGTAAATCTCGTCCAGACAGTGCGCCTGGCATCCGGATGTCACTAAAAACGATGCTAATCTCTGGATCCTGTTGGAGTGTGTCAATGGCCTCGGCGGCGTTTGCTGCCTGTGCTGTACTGTGACCTAAGGACGCCAGACAACGTAAGGCAAAAGTTCTGATTATGGCATCATCCTCAACGACAAGTACCTTGGCCAAGTTGGCTTTTGTCGATTTTGGCTTTTCGCTGGCTATGGTAGGCGCTGAGACACTACCCAATAGCACCGGTGCGCTATATTTTGGCAAATTAAGGGTCACTTTAGTGGGCTTGCCAGGGGCACTGTCGACGGTAACGAACCCCAATGACTGGGCGGCAAACCCTTGCACCATGCTGAGGCCCAGGCCGCTGCCTTTTCCCAGCGGCTTAGTGGTCCAAAAAGGCTCAAATATGTGTTCGAGTACCGCCGCTGATATGCCGCCGCCATTGTCGATAACGGATATCGACACATAGTCTCCGATGGCGCGGTCAGTTGCTAGAGCCGCTTCGCTGGTGGTGATGGTGTGTAGCCCAACAGCGACTTCGATTAGCCCTTGTCCATCCAACGCATCGCGCGCGTTAAAGCAGAGATTGACGATGGCACTCTCGAGCATCGCTGGGTCTACTAGCCCAAAGGGCGATGACTCATGCGGTGTAATTTTTAGCGCTATCTGCTGATCCAGGTTGCGTTGCAGCATGCGGGCTACGTTAGCAATCAGCTCGTTGATATTGGTCGGCACCGGGTCGAGCCGTTGCCGCCGGGCAAACAGTAATAACTGTTGAGTCAAATTCGCGCCGTCATTGGCAGCAGACAGGGCGTCACTGGCAATTTCATCAAACTCGACGTCGGTGAGCGTCTGCTTATCTTCTGTAAGGAGCGTCAAATTACCAATAATGACTGTGAGCAAGTTGTTAAAGTCGTGAGCGACCCCGCCGGTCAGATTGCCTAGCGCGATCATTTTATTCGTTTGCGAAGACTGCTGCTCTTGTTCACGCACATGTGTAACGTCGGTGGCTGTGAGCAGTGCACCGATAATTTTGCCGTGCTTGTCGCGGCGAGTGGTGGTGTGTATCAGCATATGCGTCGTTTTGCCGCTGAATCTAGCAACGGTAAAATCTAAGTACTCCGTCTCAATCCCCAATAGCGCGTCATCGATAACCTGTTGCAGGTTTGTGCTAGGCGACCGGAGTTTATCAAGTAACAGGCGTTGTCCCATAGCCCGGTTTTGACTCAGGCCGGTCAGGATAGACGTCGCATGATTCCACACTGTTACCC
>JABMOJ010000468.1 GCA_013204195.1 SAR86 cluster bacterium | reverse complement strand
GTCTAAGCTCATACTTCTCCCTATGAGAACCCAAGCTTCAGTAGAAGAAATGCCTTGGAGTCTTTCACGGGCGGCAGAAAGATTGTCACGAATCCATCTCTGCCAATCTTCTGTTTGAATCACGGCTCGTCTCAACGCTGCTGATTCTGCCCTTTGCCTACCAGATGACTGAACATAGAGCTTATCTTCGAACAAAAAACACGCCAATTGAATCGAATGTGGCTTCGCCGGGCGTGACTGAACCTCGCAGATCTTGGCGTCACCCATCACGTCATGCCAACTCTCAGGTGTGGCGCTGCGGGTGCCCGCCAACAAACCACCGGGTACGGGTCCACAAGCCGCCAGCAGCAGGACTGTTAGTATCATCATCACTCGACACTGCATCACTTCGTGCTCCTTGAAAAAGCGGACCCTGTATCCAGCAATTGCTACACCTGCCCAGATTTAAGCCTTGCACAGGTTCCTGGATTCAGTCGCCAAATATCGCGGTGAATCGCACATTACCTTTGTCTAAGCCGTCACTGACGATGTCCAGGCCCGCGGTTTTAATCATCCATTCGAGACGATGGTCACGATATTCACGTTTAAACAAGCCCGCCTCCAACGCGTCTCTGGCCGCTGCCAGGCCGATAGAGGCGCTATCAAAGGCATTCTCTGCGGCCGTTGCCATGACTCCTGCGACGCTGGGCACCTGCTCGGCGCGGCGCAACCAACCTTCCAGATTTGAACCGGCCTGCGGCGCGAAGCCATAATTCGCGGCATTAAGCACACAAGGCACTACCGCAAGATCACCCCAACCGAACGATTCACCATTAAACCAGGTGCGGTCACCCAGTTGCTGCTCCAGCCATCGATTCCACTGCTGAATTTGCTCACCGGCCAGGCGCGTAATCGCCGCAGCTGACTCACCCTGCGCGCGACCGAAATGGGCAATTTCAGCCAAACCCCAGATAATTGCTTCGTAGTGGGTATCCATCACGTCTTCCAGTATTCGAACTCGGGCACGGTCAGCCGGCGTCGCCGGTAACAGTGGCGGTTGTGGCCAAACATCCTCGAGGTATTCGAGGATCACCGTGGAGTCGAAGATCTCAACATCATCATGGATCAGCGTGGGGACTTCACCACGCGGACTCGCGGCGGCAAATTCACCGCCAGCGGCGCCGGTACCAAAGGCATCCGGCGTGAGAATATCGCAATCAAGGCCCTTCTCCAGCAAGGCAATCTTGACCTTCTGAGAGTAGGGCGACAGCGGGTGATCATAGAGTTTCAACATGGTATTTTCCTGGTTCGGGGCTCAGCGTTTCACTGGCAGAGTATCACCAAATAGCGCCACGACAACAAGCCATGCTAAATCAGAACTGCCTGCAGCGGCACCACGTCTTCGCGATCAACGGTGCTCAGGACTGCGACAGCAGTCTGTCGGTGCGCCGCAAACCCTAGGTGCTAGCTGGTCCGGTTACCTCTTTCTAGTCCCGGTATTCTGCTCTACTATTCAGGTTATCAGTCAGTCAAACAAGGAATCCATGATGTCGGAGAAATCTCAACATCCGCAAACCGCCAGCATTAGCAATCGTGAAGCGCAGGCCCGCTGGGCCATCGATGTCAACGTCGACCCCATGAGCATCCCCTTAGAGCAACTCGATCCCTGCCATCCGGCACTGTTTGAGGCTGACAAATTCAAACCCTATTTCGACCGCCTACGGGCGGAGGATCCAGTGCACCTGACAACAGAAAGCATGTTTGGGCCCTACTGGTCTGTGACCCGCTTCGACGACATTCTATACGTCGACAGTCACCATGAAATCTTCTCTTCGGATATTGATCAAGGCGGCATTCGAATGGGCGGACGGCCTCGGCAGGCGGGCGAACCCGATCCGATGTTTCATCTACCTATGTTTATTATGGCGGATCCACCCGTCCACGATGAACAACGTAAAGTCGTCGCTCCCATGTTTACATCCCGCGCCCTGGCCGACCTACAAGACCTGATTCGCGAAAGGGCCATCAAAATTCTCGATGGCCTGCCGCGAGATGAAGATTTCAATTGGGTCAAGCACGTCTCGGTAGAGCTTACCGGGCAAATGCTGGCCACCCTGTTCGACATTCCTCAGGAAGATCGACACAAGCTCATTCATTGGTCCGACACCATCGAGAACATCGGCAATCCAGACGTTTACGAGACTCCAGAGCAGGCCTTTGCCGAGCTCTGGAAATGTTTCGAGTACTTCGATGCTGTCTGGAAAGAGCGGGCTGCCAGGACCACGCCGGGTACAGACTTGATCTCCGTGCTGGCCCAGGGCGAGTCCACCAAAAACATGGCACCCAACGAATTTTTGGGCAACATGTTACTGTTGATCGTCGGCGGCAACGACACCACCCGCAATTCCATCTCTGGCGGGCTACTGGCTATGAGCCAATACCCGGCGGAGTACGATAAATTACTCAGCGATCCAAGCTTGATACCTAAGATGGTCCCAGAAATTATACGTTGGCAGTCGCCAGTGGCGCATATGTGTCGCACCGCGCTGATCGACACGGAACTCGGCGGCAAGCAGATCAAGGCCGGTGACAAGGTCGTAATGTGGTACATCTCCGGCAATCGTGATGAGCGCCAGATCGACAGGCCCGATGAATTTATCATCGACCGCATCAACCCGCGACATCATCTTTCTTTTGGCTTCGGCATTCATCGCTGCCTGGGCAATCGCTTGGGCGAGATGCAATTGACTGTTCTCTGGGAAGAAATCGTCAAGCGCCTACCAAAGATCGAGGTCGTGGCCGACCCCGTCTATCTACGTTCGAGTTTTATTCACGGCATTCGTGAGTTGATGGTGCGTATTCCGAGCTAGCGGCTTTTCTCTTGGAATGCTGGATTGGAATAATGGATTGGAATAATGGATTGGAGTACTGGCTTAGAGCACCGGCTTAGAGCACCGGCGTAAAGTCCAATGCCGCGGCTTCCACTGCACAGTCACGGCTCGGTGGCAGGCCGCGGCTGATGAGCTCGGCCAGCTCTTGTTTCGCCGCAGCCATATCCAGCTGGAACACCGGGTCAGCATGCAGACGCGCCACGGTTGCGGCTGCCATGGTACGCCCCGACTCGACATCCGAGTTCCAATGGACATTACAGACCATACGGCTGACACCATAAGCACGGCCACGTTTGATAATCTGATTTGTCCTTTCTGGCACTAGCTCACTTAAGATCAAGCCCCATGCCCAGCCGAAGGCGGTGTGCCCCGACGGGTATGACCCGTTATCACGGAGCGCGAGCTCGCTGTCTGGCGTGCAGGTTGGCTGGCTATTGACCATAAAAGGCCTTGGTCGCTTGTAGTGATTTTTCGCCACAGCCGTTGAATAACCGGCATCAACGAGGCTGCGTCGTAACACTCGATAGGTATGGGGGGTGTCGATCTCATTGATCGGCGCATTGATAGCACAGCTGAAGGTACCTGCGACTTCCGGAAAGGTATATACCGCATCCTGAGTCGCCAGCGCCCACCGCGGGGAACCCTGTAACGTCAGGGCAATGCCACTGAGCCAGATGTCTTGCGCCTCCGCGGCTGAACCCAGCGCCGGAGGCGCCGGTAACAACCCCAGACTGTCGGGCAGATCGGCTACCGACAAATAACCGCGAAGTATCCCGGGCCGAATTTCATCCACCGGCGCCGGTTCATAGGGCTTGGAACTGCAGGCGGTCAGCAGCAACAGGCCCAGAAGCGCCAGGATATTTCTAGCGCGACCAGGGCCTGCAAAAACTCCTATCCCGCCCCTGGATAAATCGATTACCTGTGCCATCAGTTGCCTCCCGCGAGTATCATCGCATCATTAATCGTCATGCCCTTCGCCTTCCAAGGCTAATTCGCACAGCTCCAATAGTGCCTAGACAGTATACGGGACGCAAGCCAATTTCTGATGACTCTTTGTCGCTGTCACCAACACCCATGCTGGCACTCAGGCTATGTCGCCTAAGCCTGTGCCAAGCCGCTTTTCTCAAGCCGCCGAGACTGTATGCGGACTATATGAGCGCTCCAGATCTGGTGGCCCTCGGGTCAGAAAAAACCCTCAACTTTATCAACTTTCGCCACTATCTGTTCGCTCGGTTTCTCACCACCTTGGCAGTCCAGATGCAGAGTGTCGCTATCGGCTAGCAGGTGTACGCCTTTACTGGCGATCCTCTGAATCTTGGCCTGATCGGTCTTGCTCAGCTTCTACCCTTTGTGCTTATCGTGTTGCCCGCGGGTCAAGTGGCGGACCAATTTGACCGCCGCCTGATTCTAAACCTCTGCAAGGTGGTGAAAACCCTCTGCGCGTTATTACTGCTGGGCTTACTGCCGGGATTTACCTTTGGGTGGCAGCACTGAAGTCTGGTTTGTTTTAGCCATCCTGGTCTTGTTCGGCAGTGCCCGGGCTTTTGCTATGCCCGCCTCTCAGGCCATCACCCCAACCTGTGCCCATGCGGCGCTCCCAAATATCGTCGCGCTGAACTCGTCGTTCAGCCATGTCGCCACCATCGCCAGACCGGCAGTCGGCAGTCGGCAGTCGGCGCCGCTATAGTCTGTGGCATTCTGATATTCCATCCCATCACACGCCATGTGGGACGTTGGTTATTCCTGGGCGCCGTGATCTTCGGTGTTGCTCTCATTGTCTTTGGCCTGTCCACCTCATATCTGGTGTCCATGGTCGCGCTGCCGTTCCTTGGCGTGGGCGATATGATCAGCGTCTATATCCATCATTTGCTGGTACAACTGGAAACACCGGATCACATTCGAGGTCGAGTGAGCTTATTATGGAGGCCCAATGGTAATCCTTGCCTGACCCGCATTTGAAGCATCACCGTCGAGGTTATTCACTCGATAATAAAAAGCATCCACTAGTGGCGAAGAGCCATTGTAAGGGTCAGCAGTGTATATAATCACCCCTGTGACCGAGTCGACTGTTGCCGTGCCGTAATTAGGCGGAGTGATAATCTCCACCGTGCTCGGATCGATCTGACCGCCTGAGCCGCTTGAGTAGTCGGCGCCACTGAGATCATTGTCCAGCACGGGGATGTCGATAGTACCGCCCCCAACAATAGACAGACCAACATCGGCTTTGGCTATCGGAGGAAAGTCAACGAAGGGTGTAAAACTCATGATTCGCGAAAAAATACTATCGATTAACAGCGTGTTAACGCAGCCAGTGATAGGGTTCACGAACGGATCATCACCGCAGGCATTAGACCTCTGCACAACCGTTGTACGGTACTCGCCCGTCGGACTGAGGTCAAACAGCGTATGCTGTTGCTTGACGCTGACCCGGTCCTCACGTTGATTACTATTGACCAGAGTGCAAAAAGACTCGAGTGGGATAGAAGTTTCTGAAATATTCTGCAACTCCGCTTGAGCCTGAACTCGCTTCCAAGGCATCTTACCCGAGCCAAGTACCGTGGCACAAAGTCCTGCAGCTTCCCCCGACCACGCTTCAAAACCCGTGTCAGGACTAGTGAAGCGAAACTCCACTTGACCCGTACCATCGGGATTAATTCGATAGTATTTGGTGGGTGTCTCTGAATCGTCGGAACCGAGCGCCACAAACACCCCGGCAATACCCAGTGTACCTGTATCGCCAAACGTTGCCGGACCTTGGACAAACGACAGGCTAGTACTTGAC
>JABMOJ010000467.1 GCA_013204195.1 SAR86 cluster bacterium | reverse complement strand
TGATACAACACTTTATCTTTAGCCAGGACATTTCGGGCCAAGTCCAGCAAGGTTAAACTGCCTTCACCGCTCTCGATCGCCTGATCCGTGACGCTGGGAAAATCACTGTGCGTCGCCACTGCGAGCACCCCTGGGAACGCCTCAGCACGACTGGTATCGAGGCGTTTGATATTCGCGTGAGCATGGGGACTGCGAAGTATTTTACCCCAGATCATGCCTGGCAAATTCAGATCAGCACCGTAGTTGGCTCGCCCTGTGACCTTGTCAAAACCATCTGGACGGATCGTGCTCTGGCCGATGTACTTGAACTCTCGTGCTTCACTCATGGCTTAAGCTGCTCCTCTCATGGTGGCGGCGGCATCAAGCACCGCGCGAATGATTTTGTCGTAGCCCGTACAACGGCAGAGATTCCCCGCCAAAAAGTACCGGGCCTCGGCTTCGGTCGGGTTAGGATTCTGTTCGAGTAACGCTTGAGTAGAAACCACCAGTCCGGGTGTACAAATTCCACATTGTAAAGCGGCGTGTTCAAGAAATTTTTCCTGGATGACGCTGAGCTTATCGCTACTACCAATGCCTTCGATGGTGCCAATCTCACGTCCAGCAGCTTCAACGCCTAGGACCAGACAAGCACAGGTCAGCCGACCGTCCACAGTCACTGAGCAAGCACCGCAGTCACCGGAACCACAGCCTTCTTTGGTGCCTGTCATCTGTAAATCGTTACGCAAAACGTCTAACAGCGTTTCATGGGGCTCACAGAGAAACTCTGTCGCCTCGCCATTAATCGATGTGCTGATATGTATCTTTGCCATACGGATTCTCCTACAAACTCGCCTGAGCGCGTTCTTTTGCTATAAGGGTGGCTCTTTTGACCAACACACCAACGATGTGGCGGCGGAATTCAATGGTTCCCCGTCGATCAGTGATTGGACTCGCCGCGGCAGAGGCTGCAGCAGCGGCGTTCGCCACGGCAACTTCATCTAATTGGGTACCGATAAGGGCCTCTGCGGCGCTTGACACTAACAGTGCCGTTTGTGCGACAGCGCCAATGCCAACCCGCGCAGCAGTACAGACGCCTTGGCTGTCGAGGGTAACACTGACGCCCGCACCAGCTACCGCGATATCCATCTCGGTCCGCGGGATAAATCGCAGATACGCATCACGGCTACCCGGCGCGGGTCGAGCCACCAAGATGCGCTGTAACAATTCGCCCGGTTGCATGCAGTTACGTCCAACGCCAGTGACAAAATCTTCAACCGCGACTGTTCGTTCACCACCGGCACCGACGATGAGACATTTGGCACCGATCGCAATCAGTGCCGGAATCGTGTCCGCCGCAGGTGACGAATTACAAAGGTTACCACCAATACTGGCGCGGCCTTGAACCTGGGTTGAGCCGATGAGATAAGCCGCCTCGACTAAACCGGGATATAGCGCTTTGACGTCCTGCAGGGCAGTAAACTCCGCACAACACATGCAGGGCCCTAAAGACAACCCGGCACCATCGAGGCTATAGGACATCATCTCAGCGATATGCTTGAGGTCCACTACTCGCAGCGGTTCAATCGTCTGGCTCTTTGATTGAATAATCAAATCTGTACCACCAGCCATCACTTTCGTCTTAATGTCAGATCCGGAGAGCAAGGTAACCGCTTCCTGGACAGACTGTGGGGCATTGTAATCAACTACAGCCATCGTTCACTCCTGTGAGGTCGTCACATTCCTACCGCTGTTTGACGGCAGGATGCTGGCCCTAATAAATTTATCGAAAAATTTTTGAATCAAACTTGGCTCACCGGGTCTGGTAGTACTTCAACCATGTCTCAAGCGCTATTGTTCTTACATCAGCCTGTATACCACGGCATCTCCACCTGCGCCAAGTAACCCCGCAAGAGAATACGCCCATTAGCAGCCAGAACGTCTTTCTAGGGGCCTCTTTCTGAATGTCACCGCTCGGCGCGCCCCACATCGAAGCGCTATCAGGCAGGCCTCAACCGACTAAGAGATCCCAAATCGCAGCCCCAAGGCCGCCCAACAACAAAATATAGACTGGCAAAGAGGATAACAACACCCCCATACCACGAGATTTCGGGTCTTTGACATAACTGATGGCGTAGATGACGCGTCCAACTAAATAAACCACACCAAGACCTGCCGCCCAGTATTGGCCAAGATAGTAACCAAATGCCCACAGCGCTGGAAGAAACACCACCAGGGCCTCAAGCGTGTTGTAATGCACCCGATAATGGCGCTCAAACAGATCATGTCCCGTCGTCGCTGGCGCGCTGACCCCGTACTTACCTCGAGCAGCTCCCACGCGCGCTCCCAGCCAGATAAATTGAATCAACGCCAACAATGTAACAATCGTTAGATATTCAAAGCCATGCATGCCCATATTACGTACACCCTCGGTATTGATAGAACTTAGCACCCATTATGAAC
>JABMOJ010000466.1 GCA_013204195.1 SAR86 cluster bacterium | reverse complement strand
GTGTCGAGTGCTGTCGGGTGTGGATCCCGTTCAGGGTATCGCGGCGGGGGGGAATACCGAGTATATCGGGCGGGCGGCCTATCAGCAGTTTGGCTTGCAGGTGCTTGCCAGTGCCCCGGATCTTCAATCCCTGTGCGAGCAGGCGGCGACCTTGCAAGGGATGGAGGGTTTTCAGGTCCGCGTGATTGCTCAGGCGTCAAGCGGTGAGGAACGCCAAGCTTGGGCGCTGGCGGTAGCAGATGCCATCCAGGCGAAGCCGAACCTGGACCAACCATCCCATCGACTGGTGCTCATTAAGGCGGCGGGGCACCATGTGCTGGGTAAAATCGTCACGCAGCCCGACCGGTCTTACCGCCAACATGACCAAAAGCCGCAGCGCACCTCCGCGTCATTGTCTAGCCGTTTAGCCCGGGCGCTGGTCAACCTGGTGCCGGTGGCGGCAAAAACCATTCTGGATCCCTGTTGTGGTAGCGGCGCGCTTGTTCTCGAGGCCCATGCCATTGGCTTGCAGGTG
Organism: SAR86 cluster bacterium; assembly: GCA_013204195.1. Taxonomy (GTDB): domain Bacteria; phylum Pseudomonadota; class Gammaproteobacteria; order Pseudomonadales; family Azotimanducaceae; genus UBA4582. The sequence continues at coordinate 8,930 of JABMOJ010000466.1, read as the reverse complement.
TTCTGCGGTGATATCAACGCCAATATGGTGCAGAAAACCACCGAGAACCTGGCTCATTTTAATTATGCCTGTGGGGTGCAGTTACAAGACGCTCGAGCCTGGCATCAGCCGGTAGATGCCATCGTCACCGATCTACCTTATGGCAAGTACAGCCGGGTTGCCGATGAGGTGGTGCTGGAGATTTTTACGCAGGCTGCGGTTATAGCGCCCATGGGCGTGTTCGTGGCGGGAATGGATCTCTCGGCACAGATGTTGGCGGCTGGCTATGCACAGGTTGAAGTGTTTGCGGTACCGAAAGCTAAGGGTTTTCAGCGCTATGTTCATCGCGGTTCACGCGAGCCGATCGGTGAACCGCGGTGATGTCCTGAGCGAAGTGCGACCCGTTTCGAGGCGGCGCCGTACCCACCGGAATCGAGCGCCGACCAATGCCGTGGGGCGAATCTGCGGTATCCGTGCTGCGCTACTGGAAAAAGGCCTTGCTCTTCATATAGACTCGCTTCAGAACCGCGTGCGGGATCGGCTAGAATTTATCGCGGATCCGTGTCCAGGCCAACGTTGCCTTGGCAGTCAATGACATCGAGACGCGATTAATCCAAATCATTGTTATCAGCAGGAATACTTTTGACGAATCTTATCGCACCCGGACTGAAACGCATGTCCGTATCGGTTACCCGAAAAATGTCGGCTTCTCTGCCCGGACTGCGTCGTCTGGCGCAAGACAAGGGGCTGAAGATCCATCACCTGGGGGCGGGCTATCCGCACCCTGAAGTCACCGATCCTCGGCATTTTCTTGAGCACGAAGCGGGCTATCTTGAGCATCTCACGCAAGTTGAAGGCTTGAATGACCCGAGCGTGTTGCCGGAAAATCTGCGGGAGGCCTTCTCCTATGGCGATACGCTGGGCCCGCCAAGCACCCGTCAGGTTTTCGCCCGTGTCTATGGTAACGACTGGAATCTTGAGATGAAGCCCGACTGTTTGATACCGACAGTCGGCGCCACCGGCGGCATTAGCTTGATTTGTTCGGTTTTCGAGAATGCCGGTTTGCCCCTGGCTTACCTTACTGATGCACCGACTTATGCCGGCTTTATGGCGCGCGCAGGCTTGTGTCAGCAGGCTAAAATCTACAGTGTCGAGATGGATGGTGAAGGCCCGATTCCGGCGGTATTTGAGCAGCAGATTGTCGCAGCGCGCGCCGCGGGTCGATTAGTGCCTTTCTATTACACCGTGCCTGACGGGCATAATCCCGCTGGATTTTCGTTCTCGGCGAAGCGTCGCCTAGAGATTCTGGAGATCGCCCGTCGCGAAGGTATTCTGATCCTTGAGGATGCGCCTTATCTGTACATCAATTTTGCCGCCCCGGCGGACCGGCAACAGCCCTTTGTCAGCCTTGACCCGCGGCAGACAGTGCACTTGTTCACGGGTTCGAAGATCGGCTTTCCAGGCCCGCGAGTCGGATACTTGTATTCTGAGGCATCCATCGAGATCGCCAATGGTGAGCAGGCCAGTCTCGCGGAGTTGGCGCTGCTACAAGCCAGCGCTGACATTCTGTTTCCCAATCCGGCGGCCTACCTGGGCTTTGAAGCCTTGTTACACGAGGCTGATTTCAGTGAGCGCACGTCTATGTGGCCAGTCGCTGAAGAAAAGCTTGATGTCTACCGCGAAAATCGCGAGATCATGCTGCAAGGTTTTGAGTCGAGCCTGGGTGCCTATCCGGACCTTTTTCACTGGACCATTCCGATGGCAGGGTTCTTCTCGGTATTCACGTTTCTGTCAGGGACAATCCGCACTGATGATGAATTCATCCGTAAATTGGTCACAGAGTATGGGTTAGTGGTCATTCCTATGTATGATTTTTACCCACCTGACGCCAGGATACGTAATCCCAATGCTGGCCTGGATCAACTGCGAATTTCATTCTGCTTTAGTGAAAGTGCCGGAGAGCAGCGTCGCAAGGATCTGACCGAGGCGGTGTCAACATTCTGTACTGCGGTGAAGCACCTGGCTGGCGTGGACTAACCTCGAGGGTTCAAGGGCATATCCACGGGAAGCTGCGTTTTAGCCACGATCTTGCGTAACACAAAACTGGAATGCACTCCGGCCACACCCTCCAGCTTTGCCAGGCGGCCAAGCAGAAATTGCTCGTAGTGCTGCATGTCGCGGACCACCACTTTGAGTAAAAAGTCTGCTTGTTGGCCGGTCACGATTGAGCACTCGAGTATCTCCGGCAGTATTGTGATGGCCTTTTCAAACGCTTCAAACCGGTCCGGTGTATGCCGGTCCATGGAGATGCCCACATAGGCGGTCAAACCCAATCCCAACGCCTCAGCATTGAGTAGGGTGACGTGGCGATCAATCACGCCGCTGTCTTCCAGGCGCTTGACTCGCCGCAGACAGGGTGTGGCAGATAGCCCAACCTTATCGGCCAGTTCGAGGTTAGTGATGCGGGCATTGAGCTGTAGTTGCTCGAGGATGTTTCGATCAATTCGGTCTAATTCCAGCATATCATGCGATTCAAAAGTATTAAGTTGGCATTATTGACTACTTAAAATCTAAATAGTAGTTATATGAGCGCGTTTAGCTCAAAAATACCGCGTAGTTCGCAATCATTCTCTACGCCAACCTGGTTATAGTGTCTTGCGTCAGATAGCGCTTTCTCGAGTCCATCACAGCGTCAAATGCCCACAAGGCAAGGATTCGAAGTTGACCTCACAAGGGTTGCGGGAGGGGTTACGAGCAGGGTTGCGGGCTGGGTACGGAAAGAGTTTCAGGCAGGTTTAGAAGCAGGCTTTCGATTATCCAGTCAGAAAAAAGCCAGATGTGCACCAACACATCTGGCTTTTTTTTGTTCGTGGATTGGCCAGGCCAAACCGATTCGGTTACAGGTGAATATCGCCCGCCAGCGGTGGTGCCACTGGGTCAGTGCGGCTGCGAATGGGATCTCGAATCAACATTCGCCGCACGGTGGGTGGCCAAGTTCCCTGATGGAGTGCTTGAATCTGATCGCTGACCTTGCCATCTGCATGAGTGGTCCGCATATGAAATCGCAGGTAGTCAAGCCAGGTGGGCATCTCAAATCGTTCGACCCAGATCTCAGGATTCTGCAGATCGCGCAACAGAGTCCATTCGTGTGCACCGTCGCGACGCCGAATGCGGCGCCGTTGGGCAATCAGGGGCATGAACTCCGGAATCGATTCGGCCTTAATATGGTATTCAATACTGATGGCCACCGGCCCGCTGGTCGGTTCGATCTGCAAGGCGATCAAGGGTGCCTGCCAGCGATTCAAGGGGTCCAGATTCAACATCTCTTTACTGGGCAGGGGAATGGGTATCCCCATAGCTGCACCGGCAAGCATGGCCAACGCGGCGATATTCAGAGCGAACTCCAGGGAATTGGCCTCGGTCACGCCGCCCCATAACCAACTGCCGAGCGCCATGCCACCGAACACCGACATCTGATACAACGAGATAGCCCGGCCCACCACCCAGCGTGGGGTCGACATTTGCACGGTGGTGCTGAACATCGACAGGGCAAATACCCAAGCCGCACCGCCGAGTAATAGGCCAATGCCCGTCAGCCAAATACTCGCACTCAACGCCGTAATCGCGGCGCAACCGGCCAAGGCGATAAATGCTAGACGCACTAAAATCTCATTCTCAAACCGCTCTCTGGCAGGTCGCGAGATCATCGCGCCAGCGACTGCACCGACCCCGAAAGCCCCGAGTAAGACCCCAAAAGTCTGGGCGCCGCCCTGGATTAAGTCTCTGGCCACCAGGGGCAACAGCGCCAGTACAACAATGGCCGTCAGGCCAAAAATAAAGCCCCGTAGCATCACCTTGGCAATATTGGGCGACATGGCGATATAACGCATGCCAGTGGTGACCGCAGAGAACAACGGCTCACGGGGTAGGGTCCGTTCAGGCAGGTTCGGCTGCCAGCGCCAGAGCACCACAATCAGGCCGATATAAGTCAGGGTATTAATCACAAAGGCCACCGCAGCACCGGCGATCGCGACGATGACACCCCCGATGGCTGGCGCGATACTGCGGGTGACATTGAAGCCGACACTATTTAACAGCACTGCAGCCGGGACATCCTCGCGAGGCACAATATCGCCCACCGCCGCCTGCGAGGCCGGGTTATTGAAGGCGATGCCGCAGCCGATCAGAAAGGTAAAGCCCAGTAATACCCAGGGCGTAAGGAGATCCAGCCAAGCGAATATAGCGAGGCACGCCGAGGCGCTGATCATAAAAAACTGCGCCAGCAACATGATGCGGCGCCGGTCAAAACCATCGGCAATGGCGCCAGAGATCAGGGAGAAGACCATCACGGGCAGCGTGGTCGAGGCCTGCACCAACGCCACCATGTTGGCGGAATCAGACAGTGAGGTCATCATCCAGCCGGCCCCTACGGCTTGGATCATGCCGCCAAAGTTAGAGAGAATGCTGGCTATCCAAATAGCGCGAAACGTCTTGTTCTGCAGTGGGGCGAGCGATGATGTCGCTGGCAAATTATCCATCCTGGGATTAACGGGCAGAAGCCGATTCTAGGGCTAATTGCCCGCAGAGTAAAAATTAGTTGCGGGCGAGTGTCATGGCGGCCCGGTTTTCCTCAGCCCCGTGGAATGCTGCCACCTCTCGACTCAATCCGTTATGCTGGCAGGTTCAAGCCTGAATGTCAGGGTTGCCAGATCTTTGTCTGATTGACGCCGGGGTTTTAAGCCCTCATTGAGTAATTTGTTAGCGATGAACAAAAAAGAGGTAACTGGGAATGTTAGACGCCACTGAACTGTACCAATTAACGCCATTGCTAAAAGGTATCCTTTGGGTCGAAGTGATTGTTTATTTAGGCTTGGGCTTGTTCGAGGTTTTTGATGATTTTCTGGTTAAACCTAAGTCGTGGATGACGATCTCTGATCGGCCTAACGGCTACCTAGTGTTAGTGGATAAGGTCGGGCATAAGATGCATGCAACCGTGTGCTTTCTGCTCGGGTTCGTCGCCTTGAACGGCATCATTGAAGGCGCTGTGACTCGGTTTGAACTTGAGCTTTGTTTTGTCAGCGTGGCGCTGCTGATGATGACGATCTGGATGACGATGCTGCCCGGTCGGCTCGGGATTTTTGTCGTGACGTTGACCAAACCAGAGTTTTGGATACAGATTTTGATGATGGCCTTTTTTGTCGATCTCATCAGACCATGGATCGTCTTGGTTTGCTTGGGGCTCAATGGTTGGGGCGTGATCGTTTATTTTGCTCAGACCCGCCGGCATTTGTTTCGTCGATTTGAGTATAGCGCCGTCAGAGACGATCTGGTCGAGGTAGGTCTCGAACAGTCAAAGATCGACTCGCTAGACAAAATGGCTGGGTTTAAACAGCTTTGATTGCGGTCTTGATTGCGGTCTTGATTGCGGTCTTGATTGCCAGCTTAATTGCTTGATGCAAACCAAGCATGGCTCATCGCTGGGAAAGAAACTCTGACTGGCACACTGACGCCATCGGTAGTATCTTCCCTGCTTGTCGCGTCGGTGGTGCGAGTCATCGCGGTTTCCTCGGCGCCCGAATTTGAGTTCACAGAGTGATATTGATGAATCCACCTGCACCCGAACGTCCAGCTGTCGCCCCTTTACCTACTTGGTACCAACGAGCTCTGGATGTGCCCAGTGAAGCATGCGATGTCATCGTCGATGGCTGCACCATTCACTACGTGACCTGGGGCGAGGTCGGTAAGCCCGGCATCGTGCTACTCCATGGTAGTAACGCCCATCTAGAGTGGTGGCGTATGGTCGCGCCGTTTTTAGCGGATCACTTTCGCGTCGCGGCCATGGATTTTTCCGGTGCCGGTGACAGCGGTTGGCGCGATGCCTATTCCGGTGCCCAGTTTGCACGGGAGGTGATGGGTGTTGCGCGGGCGGCAGAGTTGGGTGATAAACCTTACGTGGTAGGCCACAGCTTCGGTGGTTCAGTGACGCTGGAAACAGGCTATCTGTTCGGCGCACAGTTGGGCGGTATCATCACCCTTGATTTCACCATCGCATCACCGGCGCAGGCAGACGAGTTTGCAGAGTTTCGACGCCAGCGCCGTGCCGAACCCGTCAGGCCCACGCGAGTCTATGCCGATCGAGCTGCCGCACTGGCACGATTTCGCCTGATGCCAGAGCAAACCTGTCAGTATCCCGGCATCGTCGAACATGTTGGACAAAATGGTATTCGGGCCGTAGAGGGCGGTTGGACCTGGAAGTTTGACCCAGGCATGTTCAAGCATCTGACAATGGAAGCACCGGGCGATCCTGATCGAAAAACCAAACTGCTTAATTTGGCATGTCCAGTCGCATTGATCATGGCTGAACAGAGCCTCGACTACAGCCAAGGCAGCCTGGCCTACACACGAGAACTCACCGATGGCGTGATCCCCATGCTGACCATACCCAATACCAGTCACCATCTGATGTTCGACGAACCCCTAGCCGTGACCACAGCGATCAAAAGCCTGTTATTAGCCTGGCAGTTGAACTAGAGAATTGGGGTCGGGGTAAAATTTACATTTGAGAATTGGGGGCGGGGTAAAAATCGCATAGTGCTTACCGCCCATTAAGGTAACCGCTCAAGGGTAGCATCGCCGTTCGTCCACATTTATTTTCAAGAACTTCGATGAAAATACGGCAGAGACTTCAGTGGTGCTCTTCCTATGCCGAGAAAACACAGGTGCCTACCAGTCGCGATGCCGGCACATATTATTCAGCGAGGCGTTAACCGACAGATCTGCTTTGGTGCTGATGAAGATATGGCTGCATACGCCAACTGGCTCTTTGAAGGATCTTTGAAGTTTGGCGTATCAATACACGCCTGGGTGTTGATGACCAACCACGTCCACCTCTTGCTGACACCGCTTCAGGAACATGCGATTTCGAATTGCATGCAATACCTTGGTCGATACTACGTCAGGTATTTTAACTATCGATACCAGCGCACTGGAACGCTTTTTGAAGACCGCTTCAAGTCGCATCCGGTTCAAACGAACGCCTATTTTCTAGCGTGCTCCCGCTACATCGAACAGAACCCTGTACGCTCAGGTATGGTGCGTCATCCTGCAGAGTACAAATGGTCCAGCTATGCAGCGCAAGCGCTAGGGCGAGACGTGAAGATGTGGACGCCTCACGAGGAGTACGAAACACTAGGCTCGACACAGCGCACGAGACAAGTTGCCTATCAGCAATTGTTTGACCAAGCGTTAGAGAGCGATCTAGTCGCCGAAATAAAGCAGGCTCAGCAAACTGGCTTTGTTTTGGGGACGGTGGAGTTTCGCCAGCAATTCGAGGCGCTTACGGGCTATCCTCAATTTCATAAGAAACGAGGGCCCAAGCCGCCTGTGTAATTAGTGTGTAGTTGTAAATTTTACCCCGACCCCATTTCGACCCCATTTTCCTACCGATGTGATGATCGAGTACCAGGCGCTGGTGGGTTTTCCGGAGGTCCAGCGAAGCACTGAGCGATTGCCATCCATTGTGTGGCAGGTTCACCAACCACGGTGAGGTTAACGTCTGCAATATTTCTGCCCTGGGTCACGACATGACAAAACTCGGCTGCATCACCGGCTACATAATTGTCAGCCGAGGGCTCGTTGAATTCCCAGAGTTGCCCTGAGGGTGAAGTCAGCTTCACATAGGGTGCCGGCCCCGGCGGTTCTGCTTTCCTGTTTGCGAAGGTCCAGCCATAGGTTCGCACGCCGATGACTGCGATGTTCTTGAGTCGATCACCGTTCTTTCGTTGCTGCTTCTTCAAATCGTAAATATCCTGGCCGTGGGCCCAGGTCTCCATTTGCCGCGCAGTGGTGAACATCATCACACCCATGTCTGGCCCGAACCACGCGAGGCGGCGCTTGGGGTCGCTTGCCCCCAGTAGCTCGCACATCTCCTGAAAGTAAGACCACCAATCGTCGAGTAATTGTTGTCCGGTCTGCGTCGGATTCATTGTGCTACCGAGTGCCTTGCGATCTTTGATCGTTGATTCGAATCCTTCGCGGCCTTTTAAGGACAGCACCGCCATTTTATCGGAGCCGTGTAAGTGCTGGACGATTTGATTAATAGTCCAGTTCTTGAAAGGGGTTGGTGTTTCCCAGTCCTGCGCTGTGAGCGTGTCCAGTAACGCCTTGAACTCGATACCTTCGTCCAACAAATCTCGCGCTTGTTGTAGCATTGCGACCTTCCTTTAGCATTTTAAACAATAGCGGATAGTTTACCTATTTCCCTGCTCAGCTCCCTATTAAGTTTGGGTACGGGTAAATGTCCCGAATCAGGCTATTGTAGATTGAATGTAAATTTTACCCCGACCCCAATTCTCGGAATGTAAATTTTACCCCGACCCCAATTCTCTGTCTCTGGCGCGCTGGTCGAGGACTTTGCGAATTTTTTGATGTTCTTTTTCGTTGAAGGTAAATTGCAGCAGCAACACGGCGCCGACAAGGTAGCAAGCAGCGGGCATCAGTGCCAATAACGAACGTATGGTCCATTTGGCCACATCGGTTTGTTCCACGTTGGGTTCAAAACCCGCCAATTGCAGAGCGATACCGATAATAAACGCGGTGATAGAGCCAGCGATTTTTCTCACCAGATTCCACACGGCAAGGTAGGCGCCTTCCTTGCGTTCGCCGGTCAGGTATTCATCATAATCGACGATATCAGCCTGGATCGAGGGTGGTAGGACCGCTCCGGCACCGCCGCCAAGACCCGCCATAAAACAGCAGCCATAAACATAAAGATGGTTGTTCTCGCCGGCAAAAATTAAAGCCCCAAACGACACCGCCGACAGCAGCGTTGCACCAACCCAAAGGTTGCGCTTGCCATAAACTCTGGAGAGCCGGATCCACATGGGGGCAAACAGAAACTGGGGCAACTGATACACCACCAGGATGATCACCAAATTCTCCATCTTCACCAC
>JABMOJ010000465.1 GCA_013204195.1 SAR86 cluster bacterium | reverse complement strand
GACCTGTCCGCGGTGTCGTGGGGCAGGCAAGATGATAAGTGATCCTTGTCAGAAGTGTCGTGGTCATGGCCGTATAGAGGAGCAGAAAACCCTATCAGTGAAGGTGCCGCCTGGTGTTGATACCGGCGACCGAATCCGGTTAGCGGGTCAAGGTGAAGCGGGTGCTAATGGCGGGCCGGCCGGTGATCTGTATGTGCAGGTCAATGTTCGTGCTCATGCTATCTTCACTCGCGAAGGTGAGAATCTCTATTGTGAGGTGCCGATTAGCTTTGTTGATGCGGCGCTTGGCGGCGAGCTTGAAGTGCCGACCCTGGATGGTCGCGTGAGCCTGAAAATACCTGAGGAAACTCAGACGGGAAAAATGTTCCGGCTGCGGGGCAAAGGCGTTAATGTTACCCAGGTTCGAGGCGGCGGGATTGGCGATCTATATTGCCGAGTCGTGGTTGAAACGCCGGTCAAACTTAGCAAGAGGCAGAAGGAGTTGCTCCGTGAGTTTGACGGTGAATCCGACTCTAAGCAGTCGCCAAAGCGCTCGACCTGGTTCGAGGGTGTTAAGCACTTTATCGATTCCTTGACCTAAACCGAGACGCTCAACACGCGGGATGCTTGAACATGATAAATATTGCTGTCACTGGCGCCGCGGGGCGGATGGGTAAAACGCTGATCCAAGCTATCATTGAGGCCGACGGTGTGACACTCAGTGCCGCTATTGAGCAGCCCGGTCATAGCGCCATCGGCTCAGATGCGGGCGAAATGGCAGGGATGGGGCGCATTGGGGTGGCAGTGGTGGATGACTTGGCGGCAGTTTTATCCGAGTTTGATGTCTTGATCGACTTCACGATTGCTGCGGCAACATTGGCCAATCTGGAAGTCTGCGCCGCCCACGGCAAGCGCATGGTGATTGGAACAACCGGTTTAACTGAGCGTGAACAGGGGCGGGTAGCCGAATTGTCGGCTGAGGTCGCCGTCGTTGCTGCCCCAAACTACAGCGTTGGGGTCAATGCGACATTTAAGTTGCTGGAGATGGCGGCGGGTATCTTTGGTGATGATGTGGATATCGAGATTATCGAGGCGCACCATCGCCACAAGGTCGATGCGCCCTCAGGGACGGCGCTACGGATGGGTGAGGTCATGGCCAATCGTCTCGGTCGAGACCTGAGCGAGGTAGCCATTTATGGCCGCGAAGGTATTACGGGCGAGCGGGCACGCCAGACGATTGGCTTCAGCACGGTGCGTGGTGGTGATATCGTCGGCGAGCACACGATTATTTTCGCGGGTGCGGGCGAGCGATTAGAAATTACTCACAGAGCGCACAGTCGTCTGAACTTCGCCGAAGGGGCGGTGCGAGCCGCGCGTTGGCTGGCGGATAAGGCTGCTGGGGTTTTTGATATGCAGGATGTCTTGGGGTTGCGAGATCGCAAGTCGGATTAAAGTACGGAATTATCTGGAATAAACCGGCCAGTTGGCATAGAATCCTGCGTCAATGTAGTATCCCGGTTTAGAGTCAAATCGAGCGAGATGGAAGCGATTCCCTCTCGCTTTTTTTCGACCATCGACCATCAATAGCGAAACAATGGAGGCTGATAGTTGACTAGTAGAGCGGTACTTGCACTTGAGAACGGCGTCTTGTTCGAGGGTGTAGCTATTGGTATAGACGGTCAATCTGTCGGCGAAGTGGTTTTTAACACATCCATGACGGGTTACCAGGAAATCCTAACCGACCCGTCCTATGCCCAGCAGATCATCACTTTAACCCATCCGCATATCGGCAACACCGGCGTGAATGATGAGGATGAAGAATCCGACAATATCTGGGCTGCGGGGTTAGTGATTCGCGACCTGCCTTTGGCTATCAGCAACTGGCGGCAGCAAGGCTCACTGCAGGACTACCTCGTTCAGCGCAAGGTCGTCGCGATAGCCGGTATCGACACGCGTATGCTGACCCGTATCCTTCGTGAAGAAGGCTCTTTGAAGGGTTGCATCATCGCGGGCCCTAACCTCTCTGACGCTGACATCGCAGACGCCGTCAAGGCTGCCCAGGCGTTTGGCGGGCTGGCAGGGCTCGATCTGGCACAAGTCGTGACAACCCCATCGACCTATACCTGGCAGCAAGGTAGTTGGTCCCTCGATAGTGGGTATCCGACGCTGACGGAATTTAGATATAAGATTGTTGCTTACGACTTCGGCGTTAAACGCAACATCCTGAGGATGCTCGCTGACCGTGGTTGCGAGCTGATCGTAGTGCCGGCGAAGACTTCAGCGGCTGACGTTTTGGCGATGCAGCCAGATGGCATCTTTCTGTCCAACGGTCCCGGAGATCCCCAACCCTGTGACTATGCCATCACCGCGATCCAGACTCTGCTTGAGTCAGGCATTCCCGTGTTCGGTATTTGTCTTGGATTGCAATTGCTCGGTATCGCCGCGGGGATGAAAACCATCAAGATGAACCACGGGCATCATGGCGCTAACCATCCGGTGAAAGACATGGATAGCGGCGTCGTCCTGATCTCCAGTCAAAATCACGGATTTTGTATCGACGATACGACCTTGCCAAAAAATGTCAGGGTCAGCCATAGGTCCTTATTTGATAATTCGCTGCAAGGTATCGAACTCATTGATCGTCCCGCGTTCGGGTTCCAGGGGCACCCTGAAGCAAGCCCGGGTCCTCACGATGCAGCTCCTTTGTTTGACCATTTCATTGAACTGATGGATCACTACACGGCAACCAAGAAATCTCATGCCTAAAAGAACCGATATAAATAGTATTCTGATCATCGGCGCTGGGCCGATTATCATTGGTCAGGCCTGTGAGTTTGATTACTCCGGTGCGCAAGCCTGTAAAGCCCTTCGTGAGGAAGGTTACCGGGTGATTCTGGTGAACTCTAACCCTGCGACGATCATGACTGATCCGGCGATGGCCGACTCGACCTACATTGAGCCCATTACTTGGGAAGTGTTGGCGAACATTATCGAAATAGAGCGCCCTGATGCGTTACTACCGACCATGGGCGGCCAAACGGCGTTGAACTGCGCCCTGGATCTTGCTCGCGAAGGCGTACTTGAACGCTTCAATGTAGAAATGATTGGCGCGAGTCGCGATGCGATCGACATGGCGGAAGATCGTCAAAAATTTGATGTGGCCATGAAATCTATCGGTCTGGCGACCCCCGTATCGGCCTTCGCCCATTCCCTGGAAGAGGCCAAGCAAGTTCAGGTCAGGCTCGGCTATCCCTGTGTAATCAGACCCTCTTTCACTATGGGTGGCTCTGGCGGGGGTATCGCCTATAACCAAGATGACTTTATTGAAATATGCACCCGCGGTCTGGATCTGTCGCCGACCAACGAGCTGTTGATCGACGAATCGCTGCTGGGCTGGAAAGAATATGAGATGGAGGTGGTGCGCGACAAGAATGACAACTGCATCATCGTCTGCACGATTGAAAACTTTGATCCTATGGGCATACATACTGGCGACTCGATCACCGTTGCGCCAGCCCAGACCCTGACAGACAAGGAATACCAGATTATGCGCAACGCCGCGATCGCGGTCTTGCGAGTTATCGGCGTTGAAACCGGCGGCTCGAACGTGCAGTTCGGTATCGATCCCGCGACGGGGCGAATGGTCATTATTGAAATGAACCCAAGAGTCTCGCGGTCCTCTGCATTGGCCTCCAAGGCCACGGGCTTCCCCATCGCCAGAGTCGCGGCGAAGCTCGCCATCGGCTACACCCTGGATGAGCTTTCGAATGAGATTACCGGTGGAGCGACGCCGATATCCTTTGAGCCCGCCTTAGATTACGTCGTAACCAAAATTCCGCGATTCACCTTTGAAAAATTTCCGCAGGCGGAAAACTTTCTGACGACCCAAATGAAGTCTGTGGGCGAAGTCATGGCCATTGGCCGGACCTTCCAGGAATCGCTGCAGAAAGCGCTGCGTGGTCTTGAAGTGGACATTAACGGCTTGTCGCCCATCATGGATGATTCATCCAGGGACTGGAAAACGCGAATCCGGCGAGAGCTGCAAGTTGCCGGTGCCGAGCGTATTCGTTATCTGGCTGATGCTATTCGGCTAGGTTTTGGCATGGAAGAGATCCACGAGCTGACACGTATCGACCCTTGGTTTCTAATCCAGATTGAAGACCTGATTCGACGTGAGCAAAAGCTCAAAGGTGTGGTTTTGGCGACCATTGATCGGGATTGGATGTTTGATCTGAAGCAGCGCGGGTTTGCTGACGCCCGACTGGCCGAGTTGCTCGGCGTCGAAGAAAATAATTTTCGTGAGCATCGGTTGGCGTTAGGCGTCAAGCCCGTGTATCGGCGCGTGGACACCTGCGCGGCCGAATTTGCGTCCGCCACTGCCTATATGTATTCAACGTACGAGTCTGAGTGTGAGGCGCGGCCGACGAATCGAGATAAGATCATGGTGCTGGGTGGTGGTCCGAACCGGATTGGGCAGGGCATCGAGTTTGACTACTGCTGTGTCCACGCCGTGCTTGCCATGCGCGAAGATGGTTACGAGACCATTATGGTCAACTGTAATCCGGAAACCGTCTCGACAGATTTCGACACGGCAGATCGCCTGTACTTCGAGCCCCTGACCTTCGAGGATGTGTTGGCGATCGTTGACATTGAAAAACCTAAAGGGGTGATTGTTCAATTTGGTGGGCAGACGCCGCTGAAGCTTGCTGAAGCACTAATGAATGCCGGTGTGCCGATCATTGGCACCAGCCCTGATTCCATCGATATGGCTGAGGACCGGGAAAGATTCCAGCAAATGATCACCAAGTTGGGTCTGCGACAACCGCCTAATAAGACAGTTAAGACATTGGAGGAAGGCCTCACTGCGGCGCGCAACATCGGCTTTCCATTGGTCGTACGGCCCTCCTATGTGCTGGGTGGTCGGGCGATGGAAATCGTTTACGACGAAGATGAACTCACCCGCTATTTGCGTGAAGCAGTGCAGTTGTCGGATCGTTCACCCGTCTTGTTGGATCGATTTCTCGACCAGGCGATCGAAATTGATGTCGATGCCGTATGTGATGGAAAGCAGGTCGTGATTGGCGCTGTCATGCAACATATCGAACAAGCTGGAGTGCACTCTGGTGATTCTGCATGTTCCCTACCGCCATATAGCCTGAGCGATGAGGCCCTTGATGAGATGCGCAAGCAGGTTGTTGAGATGGCGCTCGAGCTCGGTGTTATCGGTCTAATGAATGTTCAGTTCGCCATTCAAAATGGTGATATTTATATTCTCGAAGTGAATCCACGAGCCTCACGAACAGTGCCGTTCGTCTCCAAATGCATCGGCGTCTCCTTGGCCAAAGTGGCGGCTCGCTGTATGGCGGGCATTAGTCTTGAAGCGCAAGGTTTTACTAAAGAGATCGTGCCGGATTATTTCAGTGTCAAAGAAGCGGTATTCCCATTTGGTAAGTTTCCGGGCGTGGACCCGATCCTCGGCCCGGAAATGAAGTCCACCGGTGAGGTCATGGGCGTCGCGGAGACTTTTAGTGAGGCATACCGTAAAGCGCAGCTGGCAGCGG
>JABMOJ010000038.1 GCA_013204195.1 SAR86 cluster bacterium | reverse complement strand
GTATTCGGGTTGGCCTGGGCCAGGGCCAGATAATCTTCGTTTTGGAAGTGGTAGTGCCAGGTGTCATAGGTCAAGCCCAGTTCGCCGAGTAAGGCGACACCGCGGCGAAACGCAGGTTGCCGATACAGGTCTGGCATAGGCGTGGCATTTAGCCAACCGGTGACTTGGTCAGCATCATGGGCGCCGCCCTGGCGAATACCGCGAAATAAGCCTTTACTCGCGGTTGCATGGGCGTCCAAGACTTCGCGAATCAGTCCTGGGTCCTGGGTCAGATCAGTGTGGGCCACTAGCGCGGCGATCTCGGCCTTACCCTGGCCACGGCTGGCTTGGGCGGCGGCGGTGACAAATTCGGTTTCGCCAACGGGATACAGATGAGCGGGGCCTGTGGTGTGATATTCAGTGCCACACTCCATAAATACGGTCTTTTTGATGTTGTGGCCTGACTCGGTGTCATTCCACAGATCTTCAAGCAGAAACGGCGGTAACATGCCGCCAGCAACGCCACGCCACATATGATGATGGGGGTCGACGATCTCACGCTCTGGATCGACTATGGGTTCAATAACCTGATTGAGCCAAGCTTTCTGTTCTGCTGTGGTGAGTGCCATAGGTATCCCTGCTTGTCGATAAGAGTACTGATGCGAGTACAGATACTACCGTGAAAAACCCGCTTAAGTCTCGCAATCTTCGCTGGCCTGTCTTAGCAGTGCCTGCTCGAAGACAGTGGCGTCTTTTTCTTTTTTGATTTCATCAAACAAGCGTTCGGCCTGAGGGTAATTCAGACGCAGATACGCTAGCCACTGTTTGACTCGATTGCCGAGAAATTTCGCGGGATACAAGGGTTTCGTGATGATGTAATAGTCCCATATGAGGCGCGACACCTGAGCCCAGCGCATAGGCACATAATCTCTGTGCTCGGCGGCGGCCTTGATGGCCAAGGCCAGATCAGGCCGCGCTAGAATACCGCGCCCCAGCATGAAATCGTCACACCCGGTTTGCTCGACACAGCGTTGCCAATCCTGAGGCGACCAGATTTCACCATTGGCAATAATGGGAATTTTCAGCGCCTCACGGATCTGGCCGATATATTCCCAGTAGGCCGGTGGTTTGTAGCCGTCTGCCTTGGAGCGGGCGTGGACCGTGAGTTCAAAGGCGCCGGCCGCGGCGACCGCCTGGGCATTCTCCATAAAGAGACTGCGGTCGTTAAATCCCAAGCGAATTTTTGCGCTGACGGGGATTGAAGGGGGTACATTGCGGCGTACCGCATCGACAATCGCATAGATCTGTTCGGGATATTGCAGCAGGCAAGCGCCGCCATTGCTGTTATTCACAGTCTTGGTCGGACAGCCGAAGTTCAAATCGATGGCGATGGCACCCAATTCGGCGGCCTTGCGGGCATTATCGGCCAAGGTTTGGGGGCAGCCGCCGAGCAGCTGCAATTTGATGGGGGTGCCACTGGCGGTACGGCTGTTGGTGTCGAGTTCCGGGCAGTGTTTTCTGAAGGTGCGTTCGGGCAAAACCTGGCGATTGCTGACTCGGACAAATTCGGTAACACAGCCGTCCAGCCCGCCCAGGCTGGTGAGCAGAGCGCGCATATGCAGATCAACGACGCCCTCCATGGGGGCTAATACTAGGCGCATAAGATTGATTGGACCGAGATAAGAACGGCGGCCATTGTACCTTGGTTTTTGACTGGATTGCTGAAACAGTTGCCGAAACAGTTGCTGAAATCGTCCGAGCGACGGTTTCAGCTGCCCACTAAATGGGGTCCACGTGGCGCAGCCAGAGCCCGCCACCCCGGTGGGGGCGAGGGTCGTAAGATCGATGGCCGAGCAGTCGTTGAACTCGAGGCGACTGTTGGGCAAGGTCTGCATCAGTGTAATCGATGGGGCTGGATTCTTCTGGCGTCAGCCAGCCGAGGACGAAACTCAGATGCATGGCGCGCCGCCAATGATCGGTGGTCTGGTTAGCGCCGCCGCCGTGAATGAGTTTGCCAGAATATATCAGGGCATCGCCCGCTTGCATTTCTGCCGGGTAGGAAAGACTGGCGTCGGCTTGTTGCCCATAGTCAGGCCAGAGGTGACTTCCGGGAACCACGCGAGTGGCGCCCAGTTCATCGGTAATATCATGCAGCGCGATCATCGCGCTTAAGGTTGCCTCTGGGGAGTCAGGCCAATGGGTCTCAGAGACATAGGGCCAATTACCACAATCCCGGTGTAGCACTTGGGCTTTAGATCCGGGCCCGATCAGCATGGCTTGGGCGGTGTTAACCCAGTAGGAGCCACAATGAGGTAGCAGTACTGCATCAGCCAGGGCAGCATAGATCGGGTTGTCGAGCATGTGAAAATAGGCGGGTGAAATCTTACCGAGGCTGGAGAAGCGGATGGTGTTGCTGCCCACAAAGCTCTTGCCATCGTCACCCAGCCCCTGGGTCGCCGCGCCTGCCTGGAAATCAATGGCGGCGGCCGTGATGGCCACGTCCATGGTCTGAATGAGATCACGATCGAACATGCCTTTGATGATCAGGCCGCCATCTTCTCGAAGCGCCGTCAGTAGGGTACTCAGCGGTGCGTCTGCCGAAATCTCTTGTATCGCCATTGAGTTAACCCCCGTGGCCTGTGGCAGTGCTGTCGTCGATGTGGATATTTGAGCCAAGAGGGTAACACAGCAGAGGGTAAAACAGGTATCAGCGGCGGTATCTTCATCGATCAGACCGGTCTTCCAGCAGTGCATGCCGCCCGCCAACTTCTGGCTTTGTCGAGGTTGGTCAAACTTTGTCGCTGGGTGCTTACAGTGAATCTAGCCTCGTGCCCATTCTGGTTGAGGATTGCGCCCGATCAAGACTTGTAACGGGATTACTTGTCTAAATTGAAGCGCCGCCGGCCTCGACCGTCATCGTTTATTGAGTTACGTCATTTTTACGGTGCTCGGGGACGGACATGATTGGAAGGTCCGTTGCATTGGTTTTTTGCGTCGCTTAAATGCGTAGCTTGAACGCACCGATCGGTGAGGTTGCCGCTGACAGGGGTGTGATTCAGATAATCACGCTAACTACAAATTAAAGGGGTATGGCAATGAGTACCACCAGAGAAATGTTAGATGTTAAAGGCGATGAAGTTTGGTCAATTCTGGCGTCCCAGTCAGTCTATGAAGCAGTGGCTCTGATGGCGGACAAGGAAGTCGGGGCTTTGATGGTGGTGAATGATCAGGCGCGTTTGATGGGTATTATTTCTGAACGTGATTATGCCCGCAAGGTGATTTTAAACAACAAATCATCAAGAGACACATTGGTTGCTGACATCATGACCCGCAACGTGATTTATGTGGGTCCGAGCACTAACGCAGATACCTGCATGTCATTGATGAGTCAGAAGAAGATCCGTCATCTGCCTGTGGTGGAAGACCATATTCCGCTAGGCATGATTACCGTGGGTGATCTGTTGAAATTTATTATTCAGGATCAGGAGCTGACCATCGAAGAGTTACAGAGCTATATCCTTGGCGAGACCGGCGGAGAGGGCTAGCCGTCGACTAATCGGTGGTTGGGTTGCCGGCTAGCCGTTCGCTCTTGGCTTCCCCGGGCGATTAAGTAAGGATCTGCCTGATCCCGGCGTAGCAGCGATCGGTGCGTTTGAAGTGGTATGTGCTGATGCCGAGCTGCTGAGCCTTTAGGATATTGGGCAAGCTGTCGTCAACAAACAGCGTCTTGTTGGGCGACAAATTAAATCGTTGCAGCGTCAGTTGAAAAATGGCCTCGTCAGGTTTCATGCGACCCTCATGCCCTGAAATGATGATGCCCGCAAACAGTTTGAAAAAATCCAGATGTTTGATGTGAGCATAGGTTTCTCGGGACATATTCGACAGGCAAATTAATTCAAGGCCGCGATCGTGGATTTCCCTCATGAGTTCAACACTGGCAGGAATAGGCAGCAAGGATTGTTTAGCAGCGTCTAACGCCGCCACGATGACTGACATAGGCAGGCCGGTTCTGGCGCTGACCCCACCAGCCACGGTTGTCTCTGCGACTTTGCCGTGATCCATATCGAGCCAGTCTTGATGCCCAAACAGTTCATCCCGTAACAGCTGCAGATCCGAGTTCGGTAGCTTGAGGCTCGCCAGAACCTGCTCGGTGTTCCAATCAAGTAGAACATTACCCAGATCGAAAATTACAGTGGTGATCAAGTTGGGTGCTATTTCGGGGCCTGGTTGATATGGCATAAAAAGGCCTCGTCTAAGTGCCGGAAAATTGGATTTAAATGACAGCGGCTAGAGTGCACTGGGGCGCTGTCACTGCCGCGATGAGTTCAGTACACTGTTGCCATTGCCATTTGTTTGGCAGTGCCGCCGCAGTGACAGTATAACAGGCGATGATAAGTCAGACATGAATGACGTAACCATAAAAGAGGCAGGTGACATGGGTAATGTATTTCTATTGATAATGGCATCGATGATGAGCAGTACGTTGGTCGAGAGCCGCCCACCTGCTGAGGCACTGCGCTTGACGGTGTTCGATTGTGGCAGTCTGCGGCTGGAGGATGTGGCGAGTTTTGGGCTCACGAATGCTGACACCCCCGTGCGTGACTTATTTGTGCCGTGCTACCTCATCGAGCACCCGCAGGGCAATATGATCTGGGATACGGGCTTGCCCCTGGCGTTTGCCGGTCAGGGTCGGATGGATTTGCAACCCGGTGCCACCGTGCTCTACGAGCAGTCGTTGCTGGATCAATTAGCGGCCCTTGGTCTTGGGCCGACAGATATCAACTACCTGGGTTTGTCGCACATGCATTTTGACCATACCGGGGCCGCCAATGCCTTTCCCGCATCCAGGCTGTTAATCCAAAGTATGGAATATGAGGCGGCCTTCGAGCATGCCAGCGACTACCCTGTGTTTGATCCGAGTCTGTACGAAGGTCTCAGGGGTAGCGCGGCGACGAAGCTCGAGGGCGATTATGATGTGTTTGGCGACGGTAGCGTCATGATCCTGTCGCTGCCTGGCCATACGCCAGGCCATCAGGCGCTGGCGTTGAAGCTCGCCGACACCGGTCACCTCGTGCTGTCAGGTGACCAATATCATTTCCGAGCGAGCCGAACGCTGCACAGTGTGCCCG
>JABMOJ010000464.1 GCA_013204195.1 SAR86 cluster bacterium | reverse complement strand
TAGCGAAGGCTATGTCTATATCGTTGACCGCATTAAGGATCTGGTGATCCGTGGTGGCGAGAATATCGGTTGTGCCGAAGTCGAGGCGGGCTTGCTGGAGCATGCCAATATTCTGGAAGCTTCAGTTTATGCAGTTCCTGATGAGCGGCTCGGTGAAGAAGTAGGTGCGACGATTTATTGCAATCAGAGTCTGACCCAAGAGCAGGTAACCGAGTTTTTGATGGCGCGTATTGCCCGCTTTAAAATTCCACGTTATGTCTATTTTAGTCCTGAGCCGTTACTAAGAATAGCCTCTGGAAAGATCGACAAGCGCCAATTGCGCGAGATCGCCGTGAAACGAATTCAGTCGTGACGATGAAAGGTTTTTCGCCGTTGACGGCCATGGCTATCGTTGTTGCCAATATGGTGGGTACGGGTATTTTTACCTCCCTTGGCTTTCAGCTGATGGATATCCGCTCGCCCTTTGTTATAACCATGCTATGGCTGGTAGGTGGTGTTACGGCTTTGTGTGGTGCATTAAGCTACGCAGAACTGGCAGCACGCCTGCCGCGATCTGGCGGTGAGTATAATTTTCTGGCTCGAACTTACCATCCCTTGGCAGGTTTTATCTCGGGCTGGATCTCAGTCACCATCGGTTTTGCGGCGCCGACGGCGCTTGCCGCCATCACCTTTGCCGCGTATCTGTCTGCGACTTTTGAGGGGATTCCGCGCACGGGTGTTGCCGTAGGTCTCGTCATTGTTTTGACCGTGATGCATTGTCTGTCCCGAGCCACAAGTGGTCGCATGCAGCGGGTGATGACAGTGTTGAAAGTCGGTTTGATTTTGCTGTTTTGCGCCCTTGTGGGTTTGTTTGCTGGCGATCCGCAGACGATCTCGCTGATGCCCCAGATCGGTGACGACAAACTGCTGTTCAGCGGCGCCTTCGCCATATCGCTGATCTATGTCAACTATGCTTATACGGGCTGGAATGCAGCGACCTACATCGCAGGCGAAATTGACGACCCGCAGAAGAATCTGCCGCTGATCCTGATCGGTGGCACCTTGATAGTGATGGCTTTGTATCTGTTGCTGAATATCAGTTTTCTATACGGCGCACCGATGGCCGCCATGGTTGGCAAAATAGAAATTGGCTTTGTCGTGGCCGATCATGCGTTTGGAGAGCAAGCCGCAGGTATTATGGGCTTTGTCTTATCCCTGATGTTGATCTCGACCGTCAGCGCCATGACCCTGGCGGGTCCGCGGGTACTGCAGGTTATCGGTGAGGATTTTTCGACCTTTAGATTTCTCGCCGGCGTGCGCAACGGGGTTCCTGTTAAGGCGATTCTCTTCCAGTCGTCATTGGCGATTTTGTTTATTGTGACCGGGAGCTTCGAGTCCATTTTAATTTTTTCCGGGTTCGTGTTGGGTATCAATACCCTGTTTGCCGTGTTGGGCGTCTATGTTCTGCGCTATCGAAAAATCGGTGAAGAAAGTCACTATCGGACGTTCGGCTATCCACTGACGCCGGCTATTTATTTATCGGTTACGCTCTGGACGTTGATTTACATTCTCATCAATCGTCCGCAAGAGGCTTGGGTTGGGCTCGGCCTGATTCTGGCCGGATGTCTGGTTTATATGGTAACAACCCGGGCGCAGTTTAATTTGATAGTAGCTCGGGACAAGCCGGCGCCACCGACGTTATGATCACTGTCTACACAGCAAAAAATATTCTGACCATGAATCCGTCTTGGCCAACCGCCACCGCCATTGCGGTTAAAGATGGACGCATTGTCGAGGTCGGTAGTCTGGCTTCTCTGCAGCCTTGGCTCGAGCAACATCCGCACCGTATAGATACTCAATTCGAAGATTCAGTGATCATGCCGGGTCTGATTGATCCTCACCTACACCCAGTCATGGCCGCCGTGCTCTTGCCCATGCAATTTATCACAGCCATGGAATGGCGCATGCCCTGGGGAACAGTGCCGGCGACTGTCAGTCCGCAAGGCTATCAATCGATTCTCAGGACGGCAGCTGCTGAGGACGATTCAACGCCTTACTTCACCTGGGGTTATCACAAGATTTGGCATGGTGAAATGAGTCGGTACCTGCTCGACGACATTTTCGGCTCGCGCCCCGCGGTAGTCTGGCAGCGGTCGTTCCACGAAGTGTACTTGAATAGCGCCATGATGGCGTTGTTGGAAATTGATACAGAGGCGATACGCGGTCGTCATCAGATAGATGTGGATCGGGGTCATTTTTATGAAGTCGGTTTAGGCTACGCCATCAACAAATTGAATCGCATTATCATGGCGCCAGAATGGATTCTGGCTGGTTTGGCACGCTTGAAACAGTTAGTCCAGTTTGGTGGTCACACAACAGTAGGTGATATGGCTGTGGGCATTTTTGACTTCGAGATGGAATGGCAATTATGTCAGCAGGTGTTCGAACAACCTGACAACCCGTTTCGAGTAGTCAGTGT
>JABMOJ010000463.1 GCA_013204195.1 SAR86 cluster bacterium | reverse complement strand
GGTCTATGAGCGCCAAAACCCCGAGTCTGATTGCCACGGATGCCCCGCAGAAAATCACGGCACCCCTGTCACAGGCGTGGACCCTGCCGCCGCAAGCCTATACCAGCAGCGAAATCTTCGCAGCTGAAGTGGATTCGATTTTTTCTAAAGACTGGATCTGTGTCGCCAGAATCGACCAAGTCAAAGCCCCTGGTGACTACATCTGCGCCGATCTACCGTCCCAACCGATTGTCGTTACTCGGGATCAGCAAGGCCAATTGCACGCCCTGTCACGGGTCTGTTTGCATCGGGCCATGCCTTTGGTTGAAGGTCAGGGCAATACCACGCGTTTGGTGTGTCCCTATCATCGCTGGTCCTATGCATTAGACGGCAAACTCCGCAGTGCCCCGATGATGACGGGGGTTGAGGGGTTCGCTGAATCGGCCCTGTGCCTGCCGGAATTGCAGCTTGAAGTCTGGCAGGGTTTTATTTTCGTTAATCTCGACCCGCAGGCGCAACCGCTGGCGCCACGACTTGCCGGGCTTCTGCCCCTGGTCTCGAATTACGCCTTTAGCGAGATGCAAGTACTTGAAACTATTGAGTATGATAGTCCTTGGAATTGGAAAATTCTGGTGGAGAACTTTATGGAGGCCTACCACCATATCGGTCCCCATAAGCAAACTTTCGAACCTGCCTATCCTGCCCGCGATGCTCAAATTCTGGATAACGAGGGTCAGCCATGGGTGTTCCTGAAAATGCCCGGCGGCCATCGAGTCACCGTCGAAGAAGGCGCTTTTCCAGCGCTGACACCCGCTCAGCAGCATGACTTGATTGCGGTCTGTGTGTTTCCTACCCTGTTGTTTGGCGCCTCGGCCGCGGGCGCCGCCTGGTATCAGCTCGAGCCCTATGGTGTGGGTAAAATGCGTTTGAAAATTCATGGGTTGTACCATCCATCGATCACCGGTGAACCCAGTGCTGAAGATCGAGCGGATGTTGTGGCCATGCTGAAATTGATTCATGAAGAAGATATCGTCGTCAATCGGGGACCTTGGCAGGGATTGCAGGCAGCGATGACAACCCAAGGGCGGTTGAGTCTGTTTGAGCAGGGTATCTGGCAATTGAACCAATTGTGGGTGTCGGGTCTGGGTCTGAAAAAGCCGAATCACTCGGGTTAAGCGCAAGGAGTTGATTAACCAATGAGTGCAAAAATACTGTCTGACTTTGCGTTGATGGCGCCCCAGGTCAGCGACCTCATCGAAGTCGAACACCTACCAGCGGATTTTGTCGCGGTAGTTGAACGCTGGTATTTGCCCATAGCAGCGCGCATTGCGCAGGCGCAGTCTCAGCAGGCTGGTACCTTGTTGGTGAGTATCAGTGGTGCCCAGGGATCCGGTAAGTCGACGCTGACAGCCTTTTTAAAACTATTGCTCAAGGCCGCCTGGCAGCTAGATGCGGTGGATATCTCGCTGGATGATTTTTATCTCACCCACACCGAGCGCCAACAACTGGCGCTGGCTAAGCATCCGCTGTTAGCGACCCGTGGGGTGCCCGGCACGCACGACCTGGCGCTGGCAACAGCCGTATTCGCCGAGCTGCGTCAGTGCTCAGTATCGCAGCCCTGTCAGGTGCCGCGATTTGACAAGTCCGTGGATGATCGCCGGCCAGCCGCGGACTGGACGGTGGTGGACCATAGTGTTGACGTCATATTGTTTGAAGGCTGGTGTAACAATGCGCCAGTCGCGACGGCTGAGTCACTACGAGAGCCGATCAATAGGCTAGAGGCACAGGAGGACCCGGACGGCAGTTGGCGCCACTATGTGAACGCCTGCTTGGGTCGTTACCACCAGGCATTGTTCAGTCAAGCGGATCTGCTGGTGCATATCGCGATTCCGAGTTTTGACAAGGTCTACGAGTGGCGTCAATTGCAAGAGCAGAAGTTGGCAGAAAAAGCCGAAGCGAATGCTGGCGTTATGGACTCGGTGCAATTGTCGCGCTTTATTCAACACTACGAGCGCATCACCCGGCGCTGCCTTGAAGAATTGCCGAAGACTGCCGATATAGTGCTCAACCTTAATGCCGAGCACGGCGTTGACGGGCTGTTATTCAGGCCGCCAGGGTGACAGTATGACCACTGACTGGTTGCGACTACGAGTAGATGTAGGCTTTTATTGTCTTCGGTGTAGGCGCGATTAAAGGGTTTTGAATTTCAGCAACAGGTGCCCAAATGATCAAAAATGTATTGTTGGCCGGGGTTGTGTTTGCCATTTTGGTAGGCTGCGCGAATACCGATACAGAGGGCCACGGCGCGATGCAAATGGGGGCTGGGGTGATCGCAACGGACGCCCCGATTGACCTGATTCCATCGGCGTTGGGCCGCTACACCTGGACAGTGGGTACAACCGTGCCGGCAGCGCAAGCCTACTTTAATCAAGGTATGCAGTTGCGCTATGCCTACAATGTCAATGAGGCGGCGCGGTCGATGGCGCAAGCCAGACGGGCTGATCCTAACTGTGCGATGTGTTTCTGGGGCGAGGCCTTTGCGCTGGGTTCGTTTCTCAATGGTGGTATGACTGCCGCGGCTGTACCGCAGGCATTTGCCGCCATCACTCGCGCGGCGGAATTGGCGGAAGGCCAGGTTGATGGGGTGGAGCGAGCGCTCATACAGGCCGCTGTTGTGCGCTATCCCCAAGACTATCAACCGTCGAATCGCCGACCAGTCGATGAGGCCTTTGCCGCAGCAATGGCGAAGGTTTATGCGCGATACCCTGACAATCACGAGGTGGCGACGGTCTATGCTGTCGCGCTGTTTATGCTTGAGGATCGACACGGAAACCGAGACCTTGCTGACCCAGATTTGATTCGCCTGCACGGGGTCCTGACCCGCGTCTTGGACGAAGACATCACCCACCCAGGGGCCTGTCATCTGTATATTCATGCCACTGAATCAAGTCAGGAGCCCGGGCGGGCGTTAGCCTGTGCTGAGCACTTTGCCACCGCAGTGCCGGTTGCCAGTCATGTCCAGCATATGCCATCCCATACCTGGAATGAGGTGGGTTTGTGGGGTCGCTCGGTGCGAACCAATATGCTAGCGGTGCAGTCGGACTTGAAGGCGGGCAAGAACCTGGGTTTTTCCTATGGGCCGACCCACAATCTGCATATGTTGCTGTATGCGGCCTCCTTTGACGGTCAGGGTGCCGTGGCGATCCAGGCCGGTAAAGACTATCGAAAGGTCAGTGGCAATGCGATGTACGAGGTTTTAACCCTCGTCCGCTTTGGTCGATTCGACGAGGTGCTTGAAAATCAACGCCGCCCGAAAGACCCTGTGTCCGCTAGCTTGTGGGATTTTTCGCGCGGCTACGCCAGTCTGAAACAGGGCGACATCAAGACCGCAACGCGATTGCGCGACCAGGTTTTGGCCTTCGCTGAGACCACCGAAGATAAATTCAGGTTCCATCCGGCGGGTCAGGTGGTGGGCACCGTCGGGCATATTTTGGCAGGCGAAATTCTCTGGGCTCAAGAGCTGTTGACCGACGCGATCAGCGAATTTGAAAAAGCCGTCGAGATTGAAGACGCCATGGCGTTTGATGAACCCGAGCCGTTGCCATTTGCGGCTCGACATTGGCTCGGTGCAGCGTTACTTGAGGCCGGTCGAGGGCG
This sequence comes from SAR86 cluster bacterium, assembly GCA_013204195.1. GTDB lineage: Bacteria > Pseudomonadota > Gammaproteobacteria > Pseudomonadales > Azotimanducaceae > UBA4582. The sequence goes on along the minus strand of JABMOJ010000463.1, from coordinate 4,529 downwards.
TGATGCCGAGCGCGTCTACGTCGAAGAACTGGCGGATCATCCGCGCAATGGCTGGTCATTGTTCGGTCTTCAAGCCGCCCTGGCGGCTCAGTCTAAAAATGACCCGACGGTGGCTCAAGACTTTCTCGACAGCTGGGCAAGGTCAGATGTTTGGATCACCGCCTCGAAGTTCTAAGTGCGGCGATCTAGTTTTGAGCAGACCAGGCGGCATAGCCGCCGATAAGGCTGTAGACGTTGTCAAAGCCCTGTTCTGCCAGCCAAGTGGCTACCGACTGGCTGCTGACGCCGTGGTAGCAACAAACCACGATGTTGCTTTCGATCGTGGTCGCGTCCAGTAGTTGCTGCATCGTGTCATTGTTCAAGGTCACGGCGTTTGTGATATGCCCGGCGGCATAGGAACCTGGATCTCGGGTATCGAAGATCCGCAAGTCAGGGTCTTCTTGCATCAGGCTCTTCAGGCCTTTGATATCCAGGTGTCGAAACGTCATAAGGGTTATTTCCGGTCATTTGACAGTGAAAACTCAAGCTAGCTATCCTAAGCCACTGTGAGCCTCAAGTCATCGCTATATGGGTCTTAAGCTGAAAAATTGGGCACTGGCTACTTGCCGGCGATGACGTTGGTGGGGGGGTTCGCAATTATTGCGATCCTTGCGTAGTATTAGGTGATTATCCTTTATTCGAGATCAACACCTATGACTATCGTTGTCGTCAAAGAAAGTATTGCAGCCAGCGCAGATGCCGTCTGGGAAATTCTAGCGAACTTTGGTGGAATTAAAGTTGGCGGGCCGATCACGGCCTTTCATATGGAAGGTGAGGGCGTCGGTGCCGTAAGAACGATCACGATGGGGGGCGGTCAGGTGATTGAGCGGCTTGAGACCTTTGATCCTGAACAATTGACCTTCAGCTATGTCATCACCAATCAGGATTGTCCGCTGCCCGTAGCTAACTATTCCTCGGTAGTGCAGATTACTCGAGACGGTGCGAACGGGTGTACGGTGGAGTGGGCTGGTACCTTCGAACCTCGGGGCGTGCCTGAAGCGCAAGCCGAGGAGATCATCACGGGTATCTATGCCGGCGGCATCGAGCGCGCCAGTCAAGCGCTGGTGGGCTGAGATTGTGGCCGCAGAGCTGACTTCCCAATACCAGCTTTTCCGTGATGAAGTGCGTACCATGTTGGCGGCGGAACTTACCGACGAGATGAAGCAGGCTACGGCGAAGACTACGACGGTGTTTGCCGATCGTGATGTGGCGCTGGCCTGGCAAAAAATTCTGCACCGGCGGGGTTGGGCTGGCGTCGCGTGGCCCGTTGAATTTGGCGGTACCGGCTGGGACATTACGCAACGACATATTTTTGCTCAGGAGTGTACTCGGGCAGGCGCCCCTGATCTAATCCCATTGGGGCTGCGCATGTTAGCGCCGGTGCTATTCCGATATGGCACGAAACTCCAACAGGATTATTATCTGCCAAAGATCCTCACCGGTGAGCACTACTGGTGCCAGGGCTATTCCGAGCCCAGTTCTGGCTCGGACTTGGCCAGCCTGCAAATGCGGGCGGTTCGCGATGGTGACGACTATGTTCTAGATGGCACCAAGATCTGGACCACTCATGCGCATTTTGCCGATCACATTTTTTGCCTGGTGCGCACGGACCCCAGCGCCCGCAAGCAGGCGGGTATCAGTTTTATTTTGGTGGAGATGGACAGGCCAGGGGTATCCGTCAAACCGATTGTTACCCTCGCCGGTGACCACGAGGTGAATCAAGTTTTCTTTGATGCGGTTCGAGTTCCGATCACCCATCGTGTGGGTGAGGAGAATGATGGTTGGTCCGTCGCTAAATATCTTTTGGAATTTGAGCGCGGCGGCGGCACTGCTTCTACCGGCTTGTGGTCCGGCCTGCTAGAAACCGAGACGCTGCTTGATGCACTGGCAAAAGATCTGACAGCAAACGAGATGGCTGAGCTGCGTGGTCGAGCGGCAACCCTGCAGATGGCCATCACGGCGCTACAGCAGATGGAAGATACGGTGCTGGCGAAGTTGGCTCGAGGCCAAAATCCAGGGCCTAACTCATCTCTACTCAAACTATTGTCGAGTAACTTGGGTCAGAGTCTGGCGGCCCTGAAAATGTCGACGCTGGCCTACTATGCAGTGCCGAATAATAATCAGCTGATGCGTCTTGGTGAGCCCGGTATCGGTACGCAAGCCGCATCGACCGCCACAGCGATCTATCTTAATAACCGTGCCTCAACGATCTTCGGTGGTTCGAATGAGGTGCAAAAGAATATTATCGCCAAGACAGTATTGGGTTTGTAAATCGCTCAGGTCTTGGTGCGCAAGCTAAAGGCTATTCGTCAAAATTAACCGAGGTATCATCATGAGCCGAATAACACTGAAACAGGATCACGAACTGGACGAGGCGACGTTGAAAAACGTCAAAGCCATAGAAGCTGCCGGTGGAGATTCATCTCTGGCGCGCGGATTGGCCCATTGGCAGTCCTTCTTTAATGACTATTTCAAATTTTATGGGCCGGCGCGCCAGGGTCGATCCATCGATGAGGCGTTGATTGAGCTGGTCCGCTTGAAAGTGGCGCGAGCCAATAATTGCTTCACTTGACTCAATGTACGGCTTCTGCAGGGTGCAGAACACGGTTTAACAGAACAGAAAATCGCTCAACTAGATAGTGAGATCAATGATTTTACGCTGGCTGAACAGCTGGCGGTGGAGTATGCCGAGCGGATGGCGACCGACCACCATAACATCGACGCAAATTTCTTTGAGCGCCTGCATACAGAATTTACAGATGAGCAGATCGTCGAGCTGGGTATGATGATCGGCCAGTTTATCGGATTCGGTCGGTTGTTGATGGTGCTCGACCTGGAACCGAAATTCTGCGCCATCGAGGGTGACTGATCGCGCAGATAAGCGAGGCGAAAAGTTTTTCAACGCAGCTTATGCCTGTTGTTAGTATCGGTATTTAAACCATTTCGGGGCTCATTCCATGCAGTAGTGGCATGTCGTCTGGAGGCGGTTGTTTTCGAGAAGACCGTAAGGGTTTTACGGTGGGATATGAAAAATTCATGGGCGTTCGTCAAGACTTCACTTTGCCACACCATAAGGATGGTTGATCAGGCTTGATAAGCGCCAAGGGGCTTGCTGTCAGCGGCGAATGGTGGGGCTATGCTGGTCTGGGTGAGCGCTGCAAGAATAGCTTGGGAGCTGCTACACTGGAAAAAAACCAAGGACTGTCTCCATGAGTGAAGCTACCCAGTTTTGGCCGCCGGCACCTGATCTGCGCCGAGATGTAATACGATTTAGTTTGAATGGCAATGACTTTGTTGGTCATCTAGTTGCACCACCACTGGCGGCTGGTCCTCGACCATTGGTGTTAGTTATTCATAACTATCAGGGACTAAAGTTCTTTGATGTTGATGTCGCCGAGTATCTGGCACGAGTGGGCTATGTGGGTCTGGCGATTGATATGTATGGCAACACGGTGCCGGCAGACGAGCGCATTTTTCCGACGGACGTGAGCAAGATCGCCGACTATCAGAAGCAGTGTTTTGAGGGCATGGTGGCGATGGATCACGATCCGGCAGCATTTCGAGAATTGCTTGATGCCTGGTTGACCCAAGGTCTGGCCCACGTGAGCGTCGATTCAGCGTTACCGCCCGCAGCTATTGGTTATTGTTTTGGCGGTATGGCCGTACTGGAAGGCGTTCGCGGTGGCTTGAATCTGGGTGGCGTGGTGTCGCTGCACGGTTTGTTGCAGACTGGGGAAGACCCGAGCCCGGCCAAATATGGTGTTTCGCGGCCCACCGTAAAGGCCTGTGTCAACCAATACAACACCCAGACCATCGTGGTAATCGAGAACGGTGCGAATGACGAACTGGTGCCAGAGGCCAGCAAGCAGCGGTTCTTTGCGGAAATGGACGAGGCCGGTGTTGATTGGGTCTTCCACCAATATGCGCAGACACCTCATGGATTCGCGCTGCCGCCTACCTTAGGACCGCCCGGTCGCCTGTTTGAGACGGCCGATCGACGTTCGACGATGAGTATGTTGAACTTGTTTCGGGAAATATTCCCGGATGTCTCCCAGAATCCTGTGGCCCACAACGCCTCAGGCACGGCAATACCCTAAGTGTTGGCCGGCAAGGTATTGATGAGCCTGTTGTTAGTAGGCTGTGAGGGTAATTAATGATCGCTGTTGAGACTGGTACGAATGAGTTGCTGTGTCACATCGAAGATCGGGTCGCGACGCTGACGCTGAACAAGCCGAACAAAAAAAATGCGCTGGGAGACATACTCACACCCGCCTTACGCCGAATGCTCGCCGTACTGGAACACGACCAGCGTGTCGGTTGTATCCTGCTGACCGGTGCCGGCAATGCGTTTTGTTCTGGTGGAGATATCAGTGGCATGGGGGGGCCGGCCGGCCCGCCGATGACGACCGCCGAACGGGTGGCTGACCTGACGCATAAACAGGTGACCTTGACCCAGCGTTTATTTGAGCTTGATAAGCTCACCATAGCCG
>JABMOJ010000462.1 GCA_013204195.1 SAR86 cluster bacterium | reverse complement strand
CGGCTATTTCATCGTACTGCTCTTCTAAGGCGAGACTGGTTTCCAGCAGTTCATCTTTACCATTGCGCAAGCCATCAAAAATTCCATTCAAGTGGGCCTGCATCGGTTGGTAACGATTAATAAACCGAGAAATCGCTTTACGCTTAACACCTTTCGGCATCCAGGCAAACCACCACGAGTTGCTTAGCGAGTGAGGATTCAAATCGTCCATCGCCGAACGTAGCTCTAGCAGCTTTTCACCGGTTGGCGATTTACCATCCAGTCCTTTCAGTAAGGTGCCTACGCTACCTGCCATCAAGTCATTGGCAGAAGACATTTTCTTCTGCGACGCCTCGCCAATACCTGCAACGATACGACTCAGCGCCGGGCCTGACTTTTCTTTGGTAGACTGAACCAAGGCCAATGTACGATCTTTCAAGGTTGACAAGTCTTTTTCTAAGGCCCACTTCGGTGGTGTGACTTCAGTAGTCATGGGTTAGGATCCTGTGTTATCAAAACGATTTTTTAGAAATTTTGCCTTAGCGCTGAACTGTTGGACATCCCGACTGACGACCATCGCCTTGACGGCAACGAGTTCGTCTTTGAGTGCACCAATGCTGTCGGTATAAGAGGCGACAATGCCCGCATCACTTTGAGAGTTCTTATCAAGCTTGATGAAGGGGTAGACACATTTATTCGGTAAATATTCACTAGCGATACGGTTAACGGTCCACGTCAACTCGCCCGACGCTGATGCCTGCTCTCGCACCAACGGCAGTAGATCGACGATCAGATCTATCAACTCTTCGGTAATTTCAACCAAACTCGCTGCCATCATGGATTTACGCATATCCAAGTTGAGACTCAATAGATCCTCAACGGGGCCAGGCCCGACCGACTCGTCTACCGGCTCAGCCTCAGGCTTTTTAGCCTTCATCTTGTAAAACACAAAAACAGCCACACTCGCGATCAAAATAGCGATGAAAATAATTCCAAACTCCATTCTTCTTCCTTCAGCCCGGCAAAATAGCCATTAACATTGACACTAATACCGACCTTTAACTACACAAATGATATGTCTTTTGAACAGCGACGCCGCTTGACTGACTCGGTCGCTAGCTTCGACCAACCACCGTTCCTCAGCGCTACTGACACAAGGCTTCTGCTTTGATCTTAATCAAAGCCACACTATCCTTGGGCCATCAGCAGCGATCTGCTGAGAACCCTAATTTAGCGCTATTGTCGGCTCCACTCGGCCTGATGTCCGTGATCGCTGAACCCCCGTTTAGCCTAACATCTTTGGCAAGCTCACCCTAACTGGAAGTCGTTACAGGGCAACACGGCGCTTGCCGACCCCGGTGTTTCGATACTCCTTGGAGCGTCGCAAGGATTTGCTCTGCGTGAGTATCTAGTGACCGACCAACGCCAGCTGATCCACACGGCTCTAACGATCGTAAGGCTATTGACGCAGCACAGGCAGCTATAATAGCTTGCTGCGGCGCCCTGTTGCAGACTTTTCACTTATTTTCGGAGTCATCGTGTTATCCGCGTCAAGATCACTATTTGACCAACGCTTGATCACCTTACTGGGCTACGCCGGCACTCTCCCCATGGTCATTTGTATCACCTTCCTAGAGACCCGGTGGGGGCTGCCCCTGTTGAAGGCATACTCCTTGGCAATCATTGCTTTTCTGGCTGGTAGCTGGTGGACCACCGCCCTGCTGCAGCGCACGGTGTCGGCACGCCAACTACGGCAGATACTGCTATTGAGTAATCTTATTGTCATCGTTGCTGTTTTGACCGTGACTTTCCTGGATGCCCTGGCACTCCTCATCATTGCGTCGTTGTTTGCTTTCCTGCTTATCGGCGAGCGCTCCTTAGCCGTTTTCAGTCTACAGCCCAGCTATTATCGCGCTATGCGAGGGGGCGTCAGCGCTCTGGTCATTGGGCTGCACCTGACCGCGTTTTTCCGCACACCATGAGTACTCTCTACTGGCTAAATGATGACTTGCGCTTGCAGGACAATCCGGCGTTGAATGCCGCCGCACAAGATGATGCGCTGACCATCTTATTTTGCCTTGATGAGCGAAGACTCAAAACTGATCGTTTTTCGAATAGCCAGATGGGAGAGCATCGCTGGGGTTTTCTTCAAGAATCGTTACAGGATCTGAGCATAGGCCTGGCAAAACTCGGTCAGCCACTGAATATTTTGGCAGGTAATCCGCAGCTGATCGTTACCAGCCTATTGGACTCCGGGCGCTTCCACCGGATCGTTCGCAGCCGCCAACACGCCAGCGACAAAACCGCAATTTGGCAGTCTCTACGTCTGGCGTACCCAAACATTTTATTCGAGGAATATGACAGCACGACCTTGTACCTGCAGGACAAAGTGCAATTTACTAGCCGATTTCCAGCGACATTTTCCGAGTTTCGGCGAGCTTTAGATACTGTGGCGTTCAGACCATCATCAACCCGGCCAGCGAGCCTACCAGCACCTACGTCGATCAAGCTGGACATCCCCATGGTGGCTGTAGCCGGTAACTCTCGGCACCCTCGCGGAGGAGAGACCGCTGGCGCACAACACCTCGACAAGTATTTCAGCACCGACGCCGCTTCGAGCTACAAAGACACTCGGAATCAGTTTTTCGGCGAGCGATATGCCACAGGGTTTTCGCCATGGCTAGCACTGGGTTGTGTTTCGCCCGTGCAGATATTCGAGCTACTGCGCCTTTATGAGTCTCAGCGTGGCGCCAATGAATCAACCGGATGGATCCTCTTTGAACTCATGTGGCGGGAATTTTTTCGCTGGCATGCAGGCTACTACCAAGCAGCCCTGTTTGAGTTTAGCGGGATCTCCGGGCAGCGGCCGTTGACCAGCTTTTATCCAGAACGTTTTTTTAAATGGCGCGATGGCAAGACACCTTGGCCGATCGTCAATGCCTGCATGATCGAACTCAAGCAGACCGGCTTGCTTAGCAACCGTGGTCGACAAATCGCAGCGAGTTGCCTGGTCAATGAACTTGGGTTGGACTGGCGCTGCGGCGCAGGCTATTTTGAGGAACAACTTATAGACTATGACGCCTGCAGCAACTGGGGTAACTGGCAGTACAT
>JABMOJ010000461.1 GCA_013204195.1 SAR86 cluster bacterium | reverse complement strand
GTTGACGCCTGACGCGGATCTCAATCAGGCATTGCGCCAGGCGGAAATTGCGCGTTTAGCGGTGATCAAGCAAGCCTTAAGTGAGGCAGAGAAGGTTGGCATTGTCACGCAGGCACGAGCGCTGCAAAAACGCCAGGACCAGGAAGAGCCCTTGGAGTTACTACCGAAGGTGGGCCTGGAGGATATCTCGCCGCAAATGTCGTCGCCGCGGGGAGTGCATTCGACTTTCGGTCATGGATTAAAGCTCAGCGGTTATGCCGCAGGGACTAATGGCTTGACCTACCACCAGGTAGTGTTAGACCTGCCGGCGTTGCCGACGAATCTTCTGCGGTTGTTACCTCTGTATACTAATTTGCTAACCGAGGTGGGCTCTGGTGGTCGGGACTATCTTCAGACTCAGCATTTGCAGCACGGCATAACCGGTGGCGTGAGTGCTTATACTGCCGTTCGTGGTGAGGTGTCTGATCCAGATGCGTTGTTGGCGCATTTGACGTTATCGAGTCGCACCTTGAATTCGAAGCGAGACGGCATGATCGCGTTACTCAACGAAACCTTTATAACGCCTAATTTTAGGGAAAAAGCTCGCGTTCGAGAAATCGTCAAGCATATGCGGGTGCGACGTGAGGGCGGCATTACCGGCAGTGGTCATACGTTGGCCATGACGGCCGCAGCAAGCTATTTAAGGCCGGTTTCCCGGCTAAACCATGAACTCACCGGGTTAGCGGGTATCGAGCAGTTGAAGCGACTGGACAGCGACCTGGATGACGATGCCAGACTAGAGCAATTGGTGGTCGAGCTGGAAGCCTTGCAATCGTATGTGATGGCAGGGCAGCCGCGTCTACTGGTGGTGTGTGATGGCGCTGAGCTCAATACGACCAGCAAGCAAGTTGAGCAAAGCTGGCAGAGTTTTCAAGGAAACCCTCAAGCCGGCAGGTTTGTTTGTGATTTCGACAGCAACCAGGCTTCGCAGGCCTGGGTGACTACCAGTCAGGTGAACTTTTGTGCCAGTGCCTTTGCCACCGTCGCCGAGCAGCATGAAGATGCGCCAGCGTTGTCGGTGCTCGCGGGTGTGCTGCGCAATGGCTTTCTTCATAAGGTGCTGCGTGAACAGGGCGGTGCCTACGGCGGTGGGGCTGGGCACGATAGTAGTAATGGCATCTTTCGCTTTTATTCCTTCAGAGATCCTAATCTCCTATCGACCTTCGATGCCTTCGAGGAGTCCGTGGCTTGGTTGCTGCGCACGGATATTGGCAGTGACCTAATAGAGGAGTCGATTTTGGGTATCGTCAGCAGTCTAGATGCCCCAGGTTCCCCGGCGGGGGTTGCGCGACAGGCTTATCATAATGAATTATTCGGTCGCAGTGCTGAGCATCGAGCAAAGGTCAGGCAGGGCATCCTCGGCGTCAACATTGATGATGTGAAGCGTGTCGCACAGCTTTACCTTCAAGGCCCAGGCGCTCGAGCGGTGGTGTGCCATGAAAATAGTGCGCGCGATTTGGGTGCCGAGTTTATCGTCAGGTCAATTTGACACCCTCTAGATGGCCAACAAAAGGAGATTCACATGGGAAAGCAGGTGCATTTAACCGCCCTCGATGGTTTTGAGCTCGATGCTTATCTGGCCGAGCCGGTGGGTGATTGTAAAGGGGCTGTGCTTGTCATTCAGGAAATATTTGGCGTCAATCAACATATTCGTGAGGTCTGCGACGGCTATGCGAGCCATGGTTACGCAGCGCTTGCACCAGCGATATTCGATCGCGCAGAAAAACAGGTCGAACTGGGTTATACACCTGCTGATATTGCTCTAGGTGCGGCTATCGCCCGTGGCAAGCTAGACCTAAAGCTGACCATGAATGACCTGCAAGCCGGCATAAATTATCTACAACAGTTTGGCAATGTCGCGGTCGTCGGGTATTGTTTTGGCGGTATGTTAACCTGGCTATGCGCAGGTCAAGCACAAGGTATCGCCTGTGCGTCTGGTTATTATGGTGGCGGTATCAGTCAGGTTCTGGACGTCAAGCCAAAGGTGCCCACTATGTTGCATTTTGGTGATCTTGATGCCCATATTCCCTTGGCGGAAGTTGACAAGATTAAGGCCGCTCACGCGAGCGTATCGGTGTATGTCTACGCCGCTGATCATGGCTTTAACTGCGATCATCGGGCGAGCTACAACGAGGCGGCGGCCAATTTGGCGCGGCAAAGAACCTTGGATCTGTTGACGGCGAATTTGTAGTTGGTTCGTCTTGGCCTGATATCTGCTGTGGCGTTTTCGTCATAGTCAACGGTTAGCCGTCTGGGTCCGTCTGCTGGGTCCGTCTGCTG
>JABMOJ010000460.1 GCA_013204195.1 SAR86 cluster bacterium | reverse complement strand
TACATCTGGGCATGACAGGCACCGGCATGGGCACCGGAACGACATACCTGCTCCATCACCACGGAGGCTTCCACCACACCCAGACCGGCACCGCCGTATTCTTCAGGGATCAAGACTGTGAGAAAGCCTGAGTCGGTTAACTCCTTGACGAAGGCTGTTGGGAAACCGCGGGTGCGATCCAACTCCAACCAATAGTCTTCACCATAGCTTTCACACAGTTGCTTTACAGATTCACGGATGCTGCCCAGATCACTGGCTGTCGACATAAGGATTTCTCTTCTTGGCTCAAATTCAGATCGATCCATCATAGCGAAAACGCCCACCTAAAACAGTCCGGCTGCCGAGGAAATTAAACCGGCATCAACGCCGCTGATGATTTCCCGAGGTTGGCGGTGCTTGACCCAGGACGATCAACTGCAGATTTCTTGAATATGACACGGCAAAACAACTTCCCTGGCTTTTGAATCAATCTCCTGGGTATAGTTAGTGCCTGGTCTGCAATCATGAACAGTCATGAACTGCTAAAAACAGTTATGAACAGTCATGAACCGCTATAAACAGTCATGACCGCTATAAACAGTCTGAACCCTTACATAAGCCCGCGATTTAGGAGTCACTATGCAGCAATGGCAGATAGGCAAGGTTAAGGTCACCCGCGTGGTGGAAATGCAAGTGGCTGGTGGCACGCGATTTCTGCTACCCCAGGCGACACCAGCGGCGGTCGCCGACATCGATTGGCTCAAACCCCACTTCGTCGACGCCAGCGGCAAATTGATCATGAGCATCCATGCGCTGATCATCGAGACGCCAACCCGTAAAATCATTGTCGATACCTGTATTGGTAACGATAAGCCCCGCAGTGTGCCTGGCTGGAATCAGCTTCAACTGCCGTTTCTTGAAGACCTAGAGAAGGCCGGCTACCCGCGAGAGTCCATTGATACCGTGTTGTGCACCCACTTGCATGTCGATCATGTAGGCTGGAATACCATGCTGGTAGACGGCGAATGGGTACCGACGTTTCCTAATGCCCGCTACCTGATTGGCCAGACCGAGTATGAATACTGGGACCAGGAAGACGGCGGCGACAGCTTTGGCGACATCATGAGCGATTCAGTTCGGCCCGTATACGCGGCGGGACTGGTGGATCTGGTGGCTGTGAATCAGCGCCTGTGCGACGAGGTTTATCTGGAGCCGACTCCGGGCCATACGCCAGGGCACATCAGTGTCCATATTACGTCAGAAGGCCAAGAAGCGCTGATCACCGGCGACAGCTTTCATCATCCTTGCCAGATGGCGCGAACCGATTGGGCCAGCAGTGCTGACTACGATCAACAGGCTTCCACCGCAACCAGAAACAACTTGTTAGAAAAATACGCAGACTCTGATGTACTGATCATCGGCACTCATTTCGCAACGCCGACTGCCGGCCATATTCGCCAGAACCAGCAGGACTACTGGTTTGATGTGGGCGACGACGTTGCGCCATAGACCATAAACCATAAAACGCAGGCAGCACCACTGACCGAGTCCCTGCGACGATGGAAATAGCCCGTCATCAGGCGCGGCTGCCGCGGACAACTCGGAAAAAATCATCGGGATTCGAACACCACCTTGACCGATAGTGTATGCTCGGCTTTTTACGCTGGAACCCTTTCATGAGTGATCAGTCAGCCTCTCTCGAATACCCCTATCAAACCGCCCCGGCCCCCGGCACCAGTCTTGAGGTCGCGCCAGGCGTGCGTTGGCTGCGTATGCCACTACCCATGTCGCTGGATCACATCAATCTGTATCTGATCGAGGATACTGATGGCTGGTATATCATCGACACGGGGATTCGTGGCCAAGAGACTCAAAATCTCTGGCTCGATATCATCAGTAACGAACTCAGCGGCAAGCCTGTCAAACGCATTATCTGCACCCATATGCATCCTGATCATACGGGCCAGGCCGGATTTCTCTTCAACCACTGCGAAGTGCCATTGATGATGAGTCACGGTGAGTATTACCAGGCCCGATCGATGGGCAACATGATGCGTGACGTGGGCAATTGGCAGATGTCAGCCTACTATCGACTCGCAGGCATTGAGCCGGCGTTTCTCGAGCAGATGCGTGACATGCGCAGTAGCTTCACACCGGCAGCCGACGACCAACCGTTCCCGGGGTCTTATATG
>JABMOJ010000459.1 GCA_013204195.1 SAR86 cluster bacterium | reverse complement strand
ATCGAAGGCATCACACAATTGCATGAAGCGCGCGGCTTTATCGGCGCCATGACTGTCAATGGCACCGGATAAAAACGCTGGGTTGTTGGCGATAATGCCGAAGGGGCGACCTTCAATGCGAGCCAACGCGGTAATCATACCCAAGCCGAAGCCGGCGCGAAGTTCCAGCACGGAGTCCACATCAGCGAGGGTTTCAATCAGCTCGCGAATGTCATAAATGCGCAGGCGGTTTTCGGGAATAATGGCGCGCAGTGGGCGCTGATCATGGCGTTCCCATTGATCAACTCGACCTTGGAAATAAGACAGGTATTTTTTCGCAACAACCATCGCTTCGGCTTCATCTTCTACGACGATATCAACGACACCATTGCTCACCTGCACGGACATGGGGCCAACTTCGTCGGGCGTAAAAATACCCAGGCCGCCGCCCTCAATCATGGCCGGTCCACCCATACCGATATTAGAGTCCTTGGTGGCAATCACCACATCACTGGCACCTAGCAGCGCAGCGTTGCCAGCAAAACATCTGCCGGTGGTGACGCCGATTCGAGGCACCAGACCGCTGAGCTTGCCGTATAAAGCGAATGCCAGGCAGTCGAGCCCGGCGATGCCCAACCCGTCGGTGTCGCCAGGACGGCCGCCACCGCCTTCGGCGATCAATATAATGGGGAGTTTGAGCGTTTCGGCCAGCTCAAACATCCGATCTTTCTTGCGGTGATTCTGTCCGCCTTGAGTGCCGGCCAGTACCATATAGTCGTAACTCATGAGAATGCACTGGGTTTCCAGGTTTGGAAACAAGTTGCCATTGACACTGCCAATGCCGGTGACCATGCCATCGGCGGGCGTATTGCGCATCAGGTCGTCGACCTTACGGCGGCGCCGCTGAGCGGCGATGGTCAGCGCCCCATATTCAACAAACGTGTCCGGGTCATAGAGTTCTTTGAGGTTCTCGCGGACCGTGCGATGGCCTGTGCCATGGCGTTTAGCGACCGCCTCAGGCCGGGCGCTATCCAGGCCCAGGGCGTGGCGCGCAATCGACTCAGCAAGATCCGGCCGTATATGGTCAGGGTCTAGCGCGACGGCTACCTCAGTTTCGGCCTTAGCCACATCGCCAGGTTCGATGAACAGGAGCTGGTGGCCCTCAAATACCGCATCGCCATCACTACAAGCCAGCAGTTTAATCGTGCCGCTGATGGGCGCGGTAATAACATGCTCCATTTTCATCGCTTCCATGATGGCAAGTTGTTGCCCAACATAGACTGTTGATCCCTGCTCGACGCTGAGCTCAATCACGGTGCCCTGCAGTGGCGCATTCACCGCGGTGGTGCCTGTGGGTCCTTGGCGCTGCTCTGCTTTGATTTCTGTGAGTAACTCTGGGGTGGATTTTCCGTGATTCAGCACTGCTAACGGATCCCTACTAGTGAGCTTTGAACCCGCCAGCTTGTGACTGTCGGTAGATTCGGCAGAAGCAGCGCTGGCTGAATGGCTAGAGCTAAAGTACAGCGCCTCATGCTCCGTCTGAACGGCCAGTGCCGTTAGGTTTTCATCGACGAAGCGAGTATAGATATCATTGGTCTTGAAGGCCTCGGACTGAACTAGGTTCATTAAAAAGGGAATGTTAGTGTCAAAACCCTCGATGCGAAATTCCGTCAGGGCGCGATACGTCTTGCGGGCGCAGTCAACAAACTCAGAGCTGCTGGAGTGGACGATCAGTTTCGCTAGCAATGAGTCAAACCGGGTGGAGGTTTGGTAACCAGCGTAGCCAAATGAGTCAACGCGAATCCCAGGGCCGGTGGGCGGTTCGAACACTGCCAAGGTGCCGCCAGTAGGCTTGAACCGAGGGCTCGCGGGTGTCTTCAGTGACAGAGATTCCATGTTGATGCGGGTCTGAATCGCAAAACCTCGAGGTAGGGGGCGATCGCTGTCGAGTAGTCCCAGGGTATCGAGGGTTTCGCCGTTGGCCAGGTGCAATTGAGTCTGTACCAAGTCGACGCCGGTCACCGCTTCGGTCACAGTATGTTCGACCTGCAGGCGCGGATTAGCTTCGATAAAGTAGAACTGGCCCGAATTATCTCGATCCAGCAGAAATTCGAAGGTGCCCAGGCTCAGGTAGTGTGCACTCGCGGCCATGGTCATGGCGGCATCGATAAGCGACTGCCGCATGATGGGATCTAGGCCTGGGGCGGGGGCCAGCTCGATGACTTTTTGATGATTGCGCTGAGCGCTGCATTCCCGCTCCCATAAGTGGCAAATATTTTCGCCATCGCCGATGATCTGAATTTCAATATGGCGGGCGCGGGGAACCAGTTGCTCCACGTACACACTGGCGTCACCAAATGCGGCTTTGGCTTCGCTTTGACAGCGCTCTAAGAGCTTTGGCAGTTGCTCAATGGTCTCGACGATGCGCATCCCTCGGCCACCGCCGCCGGCCCGCGCTTTGATTAACATTTGTGCACCAGGGGGTAACTGTTGGAAAAATACTTGGGCCGCCGCGAGATCCGTGTCGCCATTGGTGCCCTTGAT
>JABMOJ010000458.1 GCA_013204195.1 SAR86 cluster bacterium | reverse complement strand
GGTTGTAAGCCGGCTCTACCCGCTCCCAGCGGTTGTCTCGATCCATGGCGTAATAACGCCCAACCACGGAGGCAATGCCACCCCGACCCAGGTTGTCGATGTAGGCTTGCATGTTGACCAGGGAAGCTTCTGCGCTCTTAGGTGGAACATCGCGACCGTCGAGAAAGGCATGCACGTACACGGTCTTTAGGCCACGCCCAAAGGCCATTTTCACGGCTGCCTGCATTTGGTCTTCATGACTATGAACACCACCAGGGGACAGTAGGCCCATGATATGCAGCGCTTTGCCTGCAGCGGCAAGTTGATCCATAGAATCCATCAGTACGGGGTTATTGAAAAAATCACCCTGGGTGATGGCCTTATTGATTCGCGTCAGATCCTGATCTATGACACGGCCGGCGCCAAGGGTCATGTGGCCCACTTCGGAATTGCCCATTTGTCCCGCAGGCAGTCCGACGTCTTCACCTGAGCAGGAGATCAGGCAATGGGGTCGGGTTTGCTGCAGTTGATCGAGTACTGGAGTGTTAGCGAGTTTGATGGCATTGCTGTCAGAGGCTTCTCGTTCGCCCCAGCCATCGAGGATAATCAGGGCGTATGGTACTTTTTTCGACATAAAATGTTCGGCCTGGTGCGAGGAAAGGGAATTTTACGTCCTTTGGTGTATACTTCGCGACTTATTTTTGTTCCAGTGCTGCTCGGTGGGTGCTGGTTGATTAGCAACCTTGCAACATAATAGCGACGTGAGTCCATGATAGATCAAGTATTTGAATTTATTAGTAATCATTTTCTGCTGATCGGGCTGTTTGTCGCCCTGGTGTTTGCTTTCGTGGTGAATGAAGGCAAACGGGGTGGTGACTCAATCAACACCAACACCCTGGTTAACTTGGTTAATCGGGACAACGCGCTGATTTTGGATGTGCGCGACAGCAAAGATTTCAACGCAGGACATATCGTCGATGCGTTGAATATACCCTTTAGCAATTTTGATAAGCGCGTCGGGGAGCTTGATAAATTTAAAGATCGGCCGATTATCGTGGTTTGTAAAATGGGTCAGCATGCGAGCGGTGTTGGCGGCAAATTGAAAACCTTGGGTTTTGAAAAAGTCCATCGATTGGGTGGTGGCATGGGCGAGTGGTCGGCCTCCAGTCTGCCAATCGTCAAAGGCTGACAGTCTTTGGTGAGTGTTGCTATCAATGAGAGGTGTTCCATTGTGAGTCATGTTGTTATTTACAGTACGCGCTTTTGCCCTTTTTGTGTTCATGCCAAGGCATTGCTCAAGCGTAAAAATGTTAAGTTTAAAGATATCGCGATTGATGGTAATGCCACATTGCGCCAGGAAATGATCAAGGCCGCCGGGGCCACATCGGTGCCGCAGATTTGGATAGGCAATCAGCATATCGGTGGTTGTGATGAGCTGGTTGGATTAGATCGACGTGGGTTGCTGGATGATATGTTAGCCAATAGTGGTCAAGGAGCTGGTAATGAGTGAGCAAGCAACGACAGGTGGGGGCGCGCAATTTGCCCTGCAGCGGATTTATATCAAAGACATGTCCTTTGAGTCTCCCAAATCGCCAGACGCCTTTGTGTGGCAGTGGAAGCCGGCGGTCAATCTGGAGCTGAACTCCCATCACAAGCTTGTCGGTACGGATATCTTTGAGGTCGTATTGAGCGTCACGGTTACAGTAAAGAAGGAGGATGGCGAGGTTGTCTATCTTTCCGAGGTCCAGCAAGCCGGTATATTTCTCGTCAAGGGCATGGATGACGCTGTGATCGCGAAAACACTAGGCAGTTTTTGCCCAAGTGTCTTGTTTCCCTATGCCCGTGAAGCGATCGACTCTTTGGTCATTAAAGGCAGTTTTCCGCCGTTAATGCTTGCGCCAGTGAACTTTGAGGCAATTTACGAGCAGTCTCGCCAACAGTCAGCACCAGCGGCTGAGGCCGGCGATGTAATCGTTAATTAATCGCCGTTGTTGGGCGGTATGCCGGTATTGGATCGCTGGCATTATTGGCTCGAGCTATTGATTCGGATCATTGGCTTGCACTAAATCCCTGTTGCCGCCAGGCTTCATAGACCACGACCGAAACTGCGTTGGCCAGGTTCATGCTGCGACTGCCGGGCAGCATGGGAATGCGCAGCCGTTGGTCATCGGGCAGCGCCTCGAGAATAGTCGCTGGTAAGCCGCGGGTCTCGGGCCCAAACAAGAGTATGTCGTCGGCGAGGAATTGAGTGTCGGCGTAGCGTGTTTGGCCTTTGGTGGTTATTGCCAAAATTCTGCCCTGAGGTATTTTTTCTCGAAAAGCCGAAAAAGAATCGTGGGTCTCGATACTGGCCCACTCGTGATAGTCGAGGCCTGCACGGCGTAGTCGCTTGTCATCCAGCTCAAACCCTAAGGGTCGAATCATGTGCAGCGGGCTGCCGGTATTGGCGCACAGGCGAATAATATTGCCGGCGTTGGGTGGAATTTCTGGTTCAAACAAGGCTACAGCTACCAACCTAATATCTCCTAAACCTAGTGCCTGAACTGAATTTGTTGTGAATGGCAGTCTACACCGGACCAGCGAGGATTGTATTCCTAACACTTGCTGGTCGGCTAGTTGATTCAAGAGCCTCCCGCAACGTTAAGTCACGGGGTGGTGAGTTCGGGGACCTGTTTAGTTGGTGCCCGACTCTTAGTCCTGTGGGCTCTGTCTGTCGAGGGTATCGTTCGGCGATGCTGTGGTGTTGTTTAACCCCAGTTCGGTGATTTTTCGGGTTAGGGTGTTTCGGCCCCAGCCCAGAAGTAGCGCCGCATCTCGTTTGCGGCCGCCGGTTTGACTCAATGCCGCCTCAATGACGATCCGCTCGAAAGCGGGCAGTGCGCCAGCCAATAAGCCGGTGCCATCGGTATTCGGTTGAGCCAGCTTGCGGCTCGCCCAATTGCTGAGTGCGCGCTCCCAGTTCTCGCCGGTTGCTGGTTGTTCACCCGCCTGGCGCAACTCCGGCGGAAGGTCGTCGATAGCGACTTCGCGACCGGTTGCCATCACGGTAATCCAGCGACAAAAGTTCTCCAGCTGTCGGACATTGCCGGGCCATGGCAGGTCGGTCAGGTATTGACTGGTCTCGGGTTTGAGTATTTTTGCCGCCTCGTTGAGCTCTCTAGCCGCTTCTTGCAGGAAGAAGCTTGCCAGTAGGGGGATGTCACCCTTGCGCTCTCTAAGCGTCGGGATATGAATACGAATCACATTCAGGCGATGGAATAGGTCTTCGCGAAATCGGTTCTGTTGTACCAGGTTTTCGAGATTTTGATGGGTCGCGGCGATAATCCGAACGTCCGCTTTCAGCGGTATGTGACCACCGACTCGATAGTATTCACCGTCGGACAGGACCCGCAGCAAGCGTGTTTGAGTTTCGGCAGGCATATCACCGATTTCATCGAGGAATAATGTGCCCTGG
>JABMOJ010000457.1 GCA_013204195.1 SAR86 cluster bacterium | reverse complement strand
GGTACAGGACATTCGGCGCGAAGGCGCGGAAAACTACTACGAATCCTGGAAGCCATGATGGGTTCCTGCAACGCCATTGTTTGACGGAGTCAATATGACCACAGCAGCAAGTGTCAGATACGAGTCACCGGTTAATGGTGTCGCTCGCATTGTTCTGGATCGAGCCGATACCCGCAATGCTCAGGACAAGGCCATGTTGTATGCCCTCAATGAGGCCTTCGACAAGGCCTGCCAGGACAACGCGGTGAATGTGATCGTGCTGGCCGCTGAAGGTCCCCACTTTTCTTCCGGCCACGATCTGCGAGATCGCAGTACCATGGATGAGTTTACGCCGGTAGGTACCTGGGGTGGTTTTGATCTACCGGGCGCCGAAGGCTATATGGCGGTGGAACAAGAGATTTACCTGGGTCTGTGCTGGCGTTGGCGCAATCTACCGAAACCGGTGATTGCAGAAGTGCAAGGCAAAGTCATTGCCGGCGGCCTGATGCTGGTCTGGGTCTGTGACCTGATCGTCGCCAGCGATGACGCCAGCTTCTCTGACCCGGTGGTCGCCTTTGGCGTCAACGGCGTCGAGTATTTTGCCCATCCCTGGGAAGTGGGGGTACGTAAGGCCAAAGAAATGCTGTTTACCGGGGACGCCATCAGCGCCACTGAAGCCAAGTCGCTGGGCATGGTCAATCACGTGGTGCCACGGGCAGAACTGGTCAGCCGAACTCGAGACCTGGCCGAGCATATCGCCCGCCGGCCAAGCATGGGGCTTAAGCTCGCCAAGCAGTCGGTGAATCAAATGCAGGATAATCAAGGTATCTGGAGCGCGTTGCAGGCTGCCATGTCACTTCAGCAATTGGGTCATGCTAATAATCAGCAAGTCCACGGCAGCAATATCGATCCTGCCGGCGTCGATATTATTCGTCAGCAAGCTCGTCAGGCGCCGCAATAAACCCCGACCCATCGGCGTCATCTGGCTCGAAAGCTTCGACACTCACATGATGGCTGATCGGAAAGACCGCCGGGCCAAACTGGTTATAGACCGCCACGTCTGCGGCATCTCGGCCGTAACCGATCGCCACATAACCACCGGTGAGGACGGTCTGGGTGGCATCAAACGTGTACCAGCGACCACCGACGAAGGCTTCAAACCAGGCGTGCATATCCATGGGTTGCAGGCCGTGGAGATACCCCACCACCATTCGCGCAGGAATACTCAAGCTGCGACACAGGGCGATACCCAGGTGTGACAGATCTCGACAAACGCCAGACTGGCGCTGATTCACTTCAACGGCTGAAACCGGGTAATCGCTAGTGCCAGGCAAATAAGCAATCGATGCCCGCAACCAGGTTTCGATGGCAGACACCTGGTCATAACCCAACAGTTCGCCTTCGGTAATTTCAGCCGCCATCTGACCAAATCGATCGGACTCACAGAAGCGGCTCGGCAGCAGATAACGCAGGGCGAAGTCCGGCAAATTTTGCACCTCCACAAACGGCGCGCCAGGATCCCGGTCGACGCCATCGGCAGTTCGCACATCCGCCGTGGTATGCACTGAAAACCGGCCCGGCGGCGCAATCAGGCGCTGGCACAAGTTGCCGTAGTCGTCGGTAAACTCAAAGGCATCAGTGATGGGTTGGATTTTATAGACTTCACGGGCAATCCATTGCTGCGCGCCACTGCGAGGTCGCAACATCAACACAAAGGGCGTCGGCGTACCGATCTCAAAGGTGAGATCACAGCGAATGCGTAGCCACATGGAATAAACCTCGAAAATTACGGGAAAAGCCGGTCATTAGCGCCCAGCTGACTTGCCACACCTGCACTATATCAGCCTGATACCAGCGCCCCACGGATTAAATCACTTTTAGCGCAGCATCTATTGTCGCCGGGCCGCCGGAGCGCCGGGCCGCCGGATCGCCGGGCCGCCGGATCGCCTTTATGACGACAAGGCACGAATCACGCCCCTCAAGGATCACCTCAAGCACCCGTCTCGACTTATCGATCAAGGTGAGTGTCGCCTCGGAAGCCGGCGATTCCTTATTCAATACTGCCGGCGATATCAGCGGCCAAATACGCTGGATATGCACGTCATCAGTGATGCGTATTTATCACTTCCTCCTGGCGAACCCATACGGCCGCTGCCAATAGAACAATAAGTAAACCCAAGCAAACTCTAACGGCAGCGTCATAGCTGCCAAAGTAATCCAGACCCAGACTGAAAGCCGCCGGACCGACTGCGCTGGCAAAGACTGACAATGAGGTATTCAAGCCACTGATTTCGCCGAGATGGAGCGGACCAAAAAACCGGATAAAGGCCAGGTTTGAGGTCACACCCCAGAGACCACCACCGGCACCAAAGCCCAGAGCCAACAACCAGAAGCCCCAATTCTGCTCCAGATTGAGCAAACCCACAGCACCGAGATTAAAGAATATCAGCATCAGCAGTAAAAACGGTTTGAGCCTGCGTCGATCAACGAGGCTGCTGGCCAGAAGATTGACGACGATCGAGAAAACCGCTGCTGGCAAAAAATAACCGAAGGCTGCCGTGGCATTGCGCCCAGCTTCAGCAAATATAGAGACGATATGAAATGTGACAGCGGTGCTGAACATGGCGTGCATACCCAGGCTGAAACTGTAAATCCAGAATACGCCAGTGCGCCTCGCCTGCCGCAACGTCTGGCTCGGGCCTTCAATCACGTCGGCAATACTCTGGTCTTCAAGCAGGCCGCCATCAGGTCGCAAGCCGCAACTGGCCGGGTTATCCCGTATAAACACCAACGCGAAACCAGCAAAAACAAGGCCGACACCACAGGCCATGATCCATAAAGCCTCACGCCAACCAAGAGTGAGAATCATCCAACCCAATAACAGCGGCGCCAGAGAGAAACCGAAGGAGACAAACACACCGCGTACGCCGCTTACGAGACCGCGACGTTTGACAAACCAGACCAGCAGCACGTTCCTCGAACTGCTGGTCAACACCCCCTGACCAAAGAAGCGCACACCGAAATAACCCACCATGATGAGCATGAAGGTGACCAGCGTGCTGCCACCCAAAGCGGTTGCTAACAGATCGGTGATACTGATGAACCCGACCATCAAACCCAACGCTAGGCTAGCAACAGTGATCATGACCCGCGCCCCGAATCGATCGTACCAACGACCCGCGGCAGTCAAAAAAATCGACGAACCTATGGTGCCGATCAGGTAGGCCATGGAGAGCTCAGTGCGAGACAGACCTAACACCTCGATGAAGGTGTCAGTAAAAACCGCCATACCCATAGTTTGACCGGGAATGCTACAGAGAAAGCCGACGGTACTGAAAACCCAGATCACCCAACCATAAAACACGGGGCTTTTCTGAGGGCTGAAGGGCCATTGTGGTGAAAGTCTAAACATGGATAGTTCGTTGAAAGCTCATTGATCGTTCGCTGAGGGTCGAGAACAGCCATTCACCGCTTCAGCCATCAAGGGACTGAAAACAAACCTCGATTGAACTGCCTGCCCGTTGGCCAGTATAACAACTGATAGGGGAAAGCGGCGATTTAGGTGATAATCAACGTCACATTCAGACGGCTCTATCGCCCGCTGACGATTAATACATAACCGCGCCATCGCCGACAAACGCTGCTGCTCGGCGACACCTGCAAGAGGCACAGATTGAAGTTTACCGAACAGGATCTCGTTTTCGCTCAGGTAGATGGCATCACACTGCAGGGCACACTGTATAGACCCGCCGTCACTGCAGGTGCCGACCTGCCCGTATTGATCGATGTCCATGGCGGCGCCTGGTCCTCTCTACACCGCAAGGCCGGTCGCTACTACTGCCGCGAGCTGGCGAGTCGCGGATTGTGTGTCTTTGCTATCGATTTTCGCCAGGGCCCTGAGTTTAAACACCCAGCCGCCAGTTCCGATATCGCCGCCGCCGTCAGGTTCATCAGAACCACCGACGCCTTGCGACTCAAACCCAGCTCCGTCAACCTGATCGGCAGTTCCAGCGGCGGACATTTAGCCCTGCTGGCAGCGCTGAATCCCGATATTCCGGCCCATAGCACGACCCCCATTAACACAGGGACGGCTTTTGAGTTGGTACCCGAGGTGAGCGCCCGCGTCGACCGAGTTGTTGGTCTGTGGCCCGTGTCGAATCCCATTGCCCGCTACCAGTACGTCTTGGCTCGGCTTCACGAAGACCCACAAAGCTGGACCGACTTTGCCCCGGACCGCTTGGCCGCAGGCCATCGGGCCTATTTCGGCGATACTAGAACGATGGCGGCGGCCAGCATCCAGCATCTACTGACAACGAGTGCCTTTAGCCACCTGCCACCCTTGCTCATCGTCCAACCTGAGTTAGACCAGAATGTACCGGTGTTTATGAGCCAGACCCTGCTCAGCGGTTATGAAATCGCCGGCGGCGTCGCCCAGTATCGTCAATACCCGGGTGTAGCCCATGGCTTTGCTCATACGGAAGGCGTCCAAACTGACGTTTGCATCAACGATATTATCGCGTTCATCCGAACCACTTGATTTACACCGGCACAATCCGAATAATGCGCGCTGTCAAGCCGACGCCATTATCCGGCGCCAGCCAATTCAAGTAAGAAGGAATCAACATGCGACTCGAAGCCATCGCCATAGGCGATAATCCCCCCGAAGACATTAACGTGATTATTGAGGTCCCAGTCGGCGGTGAACCTATCAAATATGAGATGGACAAGGCCTCAGGCGCCATGGTGGTTGATCGGTTTTTATATACCTCTATGCGTTATCCCGGTAACTATGGCTTTGTGCCTCACACCCTCTCAGACGATGGCGATCCGACCGATGTCATCATTGCCAGCACCCGCGCAATCACGCCTGGCGCCATCATGAATTGTCGCCCTATCGGTGTCTTGATGATGTCAGATGAGGCCGGCGGCGATGAGAAAATTCTCGCGGTACCCAGCTCACGCTTGACCCGCCGCTACGAAAAGGTCCGTAATTATGATGACCTGCCAGAGATCACCCTCCATCAGATCGAGCATTTTTTCCAACACTACAAAGACCTTGAATCTAACAAATGGGTCAAGCTCGAAGGCTGGGGTGATGCCAACCGCGCCAAACAACTGATTCAGGAAGCCATCCAGCGCGCCAAGGATGCAGAATCGAAGTAACGTGCCGGCGTAAAGGTCGGTTGCTGATGCGCTGCGGGTTTACCCCGGTCATTCACACCGACCCCATAATTTATAGCTAACTAAAACACGTTTTAGTTTTATTGATACTCGTCTTACTTTTCTGATAGCCTAAGACTTCCTTTGGAATTCGGATGGGTCATGGGTAAGCGCGACACCAACCGTGACGAAAAGCGCCAGCTGATCGTCACGACCGCACGAAAATTGATGCAAGTACGGGAAGTCTCTGACTTTTCTATGCGTACTCTGGCCGAGGTGGCCGGCGTTAGCAGTGCCACACCCTATGCACTGTTTGGCTCCAAGCAGGCGCTGATCGCCGCTGTCATGGACACCGATTTCGCCGACTTTATGACCGCCCTGACCGCCGAACCTAACCAGGGCTTCGACGTGTTCTTTCGGTTGGTGGACGTCACCGCTGAACTGTTCGAAAAAAATCCAGGCTACTACAGCACTGGCGCCCAGGCGATTCAGGCCACCACCGATCAAACCCTGACATCACACTTCAGTTTGCCCCGCCATGGCTTGTTCAAAGACCTGGTCAGCGACGCTATCCAGCGCGGCGAAATCTGCCATCAAATCAACCCAGACTCACTGGCACTGAACTTAGGTCACCAGTTCTACGGCTGGATACAGGCCTGGGCGAAAGGCAATATCACGTTACCGGACATGGTCGCGCGAACTAAATATGGCTTGGGCCTAGGCTTAGCGGCCGTCGCAACAGAGGCTAGTCGCGCCCAGTTGCTCGAGCAAGTCGTGGCCATACAAGCCACCTTGCCCGAGGCAGGCGTTCTGAAGACGAAGCCCACCCCTAACAAAAAACAAGAGGCTGTCTCATGATCAAGGTTCGAAAATCTATACACCCAAGCGCGACGGATACCTGGGAATCCATTGCTGCTCGCGCGTTAGCGGCGACACCATTGGACGAGGGCGTTGCCAGCCTGCAAAGCTGGAATTTACATGTTTTCAGCCGCGCGCCGGCGGTACCGGGCTCACCCCGAGCGGGCAACCCAATACTGCCCAGTGACTTGATCTTTGTTGAGCCACCTCTCTTGGCACAATGAGGTCTCAATGAGCGAAGCGCAGATCGTTGCGGTGCGGCTCGCGCCGGCCCATGAAGGGGATGTCGAGCTGATCGTTGAGATCCGTTATGCCAACGGCGGCATAACCCAGGTACCCCTGGATCACCATGCCACACAGGCCTTGTTTCACGCCTGTGCTGCTGAGGTCGCTGATGACCTGATCGGCCATGGCTGGAGCAAAGTACGGGATGCTTTACAGGTTTCTTACAGTCGATTTTGAACACGGTACAGATTCCAACGAGCACGGGCTTAAGCCGGACAATTTTTATAGGCACACTTTTATAGCTACACGTTTATAGGCATTCTTTTACAAGCACACTTTGAATAGGCACGTCGGGTGCCCAGGAGCTTAAACAATGGATATAGTCATCAGAAACGGTAGTATCGTCGACGGCAGCGGACGACCCGCTTACATTGGCGACATTGGCATCAGCGCGGGTCGCATCCATCAGGTCGGCCATGTCAGCGCCCAAGGTGCCACCGAGATTGACGCCACCGGCAAGACCGTATCACCGGGGTTTATCGACCCACACACGCACTTTGATGCCCAACTGTTGTGGGATGGCGCGGCTAAACCCGCCATTGAACATGGCGTCACCACGATCGTGCCGGGCAACTGTTCATTATCTTTGGCGCCACTGAAAGCCGCAGACCGCATGAAGCTGGTGGGCATGTTCAATCAGATTGAAGAAATGCCATTGGTCGCCTTTGAACAAGGCGTGACCTGGAACTGGGAAACCTTTGACGAGTTTGTCAGCCGGATCCAGCAAGACCTGACCATCAACGTGGCACCCCTCGTCGGGCACAGCGTGCTGCGCCTGTGGGTCATGGGCCAGGCCGCCACGGAACGCACCGCCACGGCCACAGAAACCGCTGAGATGCAGTCTCTGTTGCGCCAGTGCCTGGACGCCGGCGCTATCGGCTTGTCCACCAGCTTTGTGGACATGGATGAAAAGCTCCAACCGGTACCGAGTCGCTATGCTGATCATGCCGAGCTTGACGCTCTCTGCGCGGTACTTGCCGAATACAACCGCATTCTGCAGGTGGTCCACGAATTCTATGACATCGACCTGACCATTGGCCGCATCGACCAGCTCGCCGAGCTCAGCCTGACGCACAAGATCACCACCACCCTGTCACCCCTGTTCATCAACCGCGGTGATTTCGAAGGCGTGGATCGGGTCATCGCTCGAATCGTTGAACAAAATGCTGCCGGGGCTCGAGTCTGGCCCCAGGTGCAAACCCGCCCTATCGATATCAGCTTCAGCTTCGCCGTTCCCAGCCTGTTGTTCATTCGACTGCGCGGCTGGTATCGCGTGATGCGGTTTGGCACGCCGGCCACCATCATGGCGGCCTTTCAGGATGAGGCGCAACGGCAGCAGTTAGTTCAGGAAGCCACCAGCATGATGCCACTCTGGTCGACGCTCATACTGCGCCAAGTACAGACCGAGGCTAACCAGCAATACGTCGGTAAAACCCTGGCAGAAATTGCCGAGCTACGTGGCACCGACGCACTCAACGCAATGATCGATCTCTCATTGGAAGAATCTTTGGATGCCCACTTTATTTCGGCTGACATGGGCCACAATGATGACGACAAGGTGGGCAGCATGCTTCGCCATCCCCATGTCATGATTGGCGCCAGCGATGGCGGCGCGCATATATTGTCGTTCTCTACCTACGGTGACACGGGCTACCTACTGGGGCACTTCGTGCGGGACAAACAATTGTTGTCCATGGAAGAAGCCATCAAGAAAATCACCTCAGACACCGCTGACATCTGGGCAATCCCTGACCGAGGCCTGTTGAAGTCAGGCTACATTGCTGACATCACCATCTTCGATGCGAACACCATTGATCGAGGCCCCGAGTATTACGTTCAAGACGTGCCCGGCGATGGTCATCGTTATGTCCGCGATGCCATCGGTGTTGAAACGGTGATCATCGGCGGCGCAGTCGCCTACGACCATCTACTGGGTTACTCAGACGAGCACCGTGGCCAGGTCATCGGAGCACCACAGCGATGATTACTGAACGCCGTATCGAAACCAATGGCATCAGCCTCAACATCGCCGAAGCTGGCGAAGGCCCTTTAGTATTGATGCTGCACGGCTTTCCCGAGTCCTGGTATTCCTGGCGACACCAGTTCGAGCCCCTGGCTAACGCCGGCTACAAGGCGGTAGCGCCTGACATGCGCGGCTACGGTAAGAGCGACCGACCATCAACCATCGGCGCTTACAACCAGGTTGAGGTCGTGAATGATGTCATCGGACTGATCACCGCTCTGGGCTATGAAACCGCCATTGTTCTGGGTCATGACTGGGGCGCGCCCACCGCCTGGAGCTGCGCCCTGAACCACCCCGACAAGGTAACGGCGGTGGGCGCACTGTCCGTACCCTTCATGCCAAGGGGAGCAGAGCTGCCGTTGACCCGCATGCGCAAGCTGTTTGCAGGCCAGTTTTTCTATCAATTATATTTCCAAACGCCCGGTGTCGCCGAAGCTGAGTTTGAGGCCGATGTGCGCGCATCCCTGCGCAAGTTCTACCATATGGCGTCTGGCGATGTTGATCTCACCACCTTCACACCGAAAGCCGCAGATGACCAGCTGTTCACCGGCATGGCAGATCCAGGCAAGCTGGGCCAATGGTGCAGCGAATTGGATCTGGATTTTTATACTCAGGCCTTTCAGCACAGCGGCTTCCGCGGCCCTTTGAACTACTATCGGGCGCAGGATCTCACCTGGGAGTTGACTGCCGGCGCCCCAACGACTATACAACAGCCAGCCCTGTTTATGGCGGGCGATAGAGACGGTGTCATTATGATGGCAGCGGAAGCACTACAGGCCATGCCTCAGCACGTGCCTAATCTGCAGATCAACGAACTCATTCCCGGCGCCGGCCATTGGACCCAACAAGAGGCTCCAGAGGCAGTCAATCGCGGCATACTAAAATTTCTCAAGGCACTAGCATGACTAGCGTGACCAACCTAGCAAAGCCCCCTGTCGTCGTCGTTGGCGCCGGCATCTCTGGCCTCTGCACAGCATTGGCCCTCGCCAAAACCGGACTTGCGGTGACCGTTGTTGAGCGCGACTCACCACCACCGAGCGGTGACCCAGACCAGGCGTTCTTCGAATGGAACCGCCGGGGTGCGGCCCAATTCAAACATCCCCACGCGTTCCTGGCCGTGATGAGCAACCTGCTGCAAGACAGTTTTCCCGGTCTGATGGACGACTTCTTTGCTGCCGGTGCGCGCAAGGTGACCTTTGAAGATATGCTGCCTCCCGACTTGAAAGAAAAATACACCCCTCTTCCTGGTGACGAGAAGATGTGGTTACTGATGTGTCGGCGCGCCACCATGGAAACCGTATTTCGGCGTTATGCCGAGCAACAAGACCTGATCAGTATCGAAAGCGATACCCAAGTCACAGCACTGTTAAGCCACAAAGACGGCGACCAGATCTTGGTTGACGGCATCAGCGTCAAGACCCGCGACGAACCTGAGCGACAATTGCTGAGCCAGGTACTGATCGATGCTGGCGGTCGCAATAGTAAACTCAAAACCTGGCTTCAAGCAGCCGGTGGCGCGATTAAAACCGAAGATGACGATGCTGAGATCGTCTACTTTACTCGCCACTACAAGTTACTGCCCGGCGTTGAGGAACCGGCTCGAGGCGACAGCAAGGATCGCTCATCGGGCGACCTAGGCTATATTAAGTATGGGGTTTTCCCCGGCGAAGGCGGTCACTTTGCGGTCATCGCCTGTCTGCACAAGGAAGAGAAAGCCCTGCATGAGGCGATCAAGTCCAGCGACCAGTTCGACCTGATCTGTCGCAGCATCCCGGGTCTGGTCCCCTGGGTGGCCGCCGACAAGGCCGAACCCACTACCGAGTCCTTCGGCTTCGGTGACATTCACGCGGTCTGGCATCATTTTGTGGATGACGGCCGTGCCGTCGCCCTCAACTATTTTGCGGTCGGTGACGCTGCGCTGCGCACCAACCCATTGTATGGTCGCGGCTGCAGCACTGGCATTATTCACGCCCACCTACTGGCAGATACCCTGCGGGATATCAGTGACCCTGTGGCGCGAGCGCTACAATTTCATCAGCGTACCGAAGAAGAACTGCGCCCCATCTTCAAGGCCAGCCTGGCAGAAGACAAAAAAGCCATTCGCCAGGCAAAGGCAGAGATTAACGGTCAGGTCATCGACAGCGCCAGCACCGCAAAAGCCTGGTTCAACGCCGCCTTTGGTGATGCCTTGTCCATGGCTTCGACTCGAAATATTCACGTACTGCGCGGCATCATGCGCACCTTTAATCTGCTGGAAAAACCGGGTGATTTCTTGAAAGATAAACGGATATTGCTGACAACGATGGCGTACATGCTCGGCGGTCGTAAACGCAATGCTAATGCCCGCAAGGTGAATGGTCCGGGACGGCAGCAGATGCTTACGATTCTGACTAACAAGCAGGCGCAACGAGAATCAGCGTCGGCCTAAGACAGGCCACTGTGCGGACTGCCCGCACAGTACCTGTCTTGAGCAGACTTCTTAAGCAGACTTGTTAAATAGATTAAGGCCAGCCGACTATGCTAGCCGACTGTGCTAGCCGACTGTGCTAGTCGACTGTGCTAGTCGACTATGCTAGCCGACCTTGCCGATAGTCAGCGAAAGCCTGGTCGATCTCCGCCCGAGTATTCATCACAAAGGGGCCGGCGCGTTCCACAGGTTCGTTGAGCGGCTTCGCCGCAATCAACAGAAAACGACTCGCCTCTGTGGCCTCAATGACCACACCATCACCGCTACCTAATATGGCCAATTGGCCAGTAACCAAGAGATCCTGGCTGGCACCAATGGTTAACTCACCCGCAATCACGTAGATGAAGGCATTGTGAGTTGGCGTGAGCCTCTCATCGAGACAACCACCCGCCAACAGGCTGACGTCCCAGAACACCGGCTCGGTGAGCCCATTCTCGATCACGCCCTGGGTACCCCTGCGGGTTTGCCCGGCAATGACCTTCACCCGAGTACCATCCTTCAAGGTTTCAATGGGTATCTCAGCGGCGGTGCGTTCCTGATAAGCGGGCGGTGTCATCTTGTGAGTCGACGGCAAATTGATCCACAGCTGAAAACCGGCCAGCAAGCCTGCAGATTGCTGCGGCATTTCCGAGTGGATAATGCCCCTACCAGCGGTCATCCACTGCACACCTCCGGCTTCGATAACGCCGGCATTACCAGCACTGTCTTCGTGACGCATGCTGCCGGCGAGCATATAGGTGACTGTCTCAAAACCCCTGTGCGGGTGGGACGGAAAGCCGCCGATATAGTCTTGCGGTGAATCAGAGCCAAAGGCGTCGAGCAGCAGAAACGGATCCAGCTGGTCCAGGTACGGGCTGCCAATGAGTCGAGTGAGTTTCACGCCATCACCATCAGCGGCAGGCATACCGCGAATAACTTGGCTGACTTCTCGTGCGTGATGCATACATCCTCCTGCTGATCTTTGGTGAGATCAATCCTTTACTGTCTGTCTGACGCCGAACTATTGGCGCTTGCCTAGAGCGGGTCTGGCAGTATCAGGCTGCCTGCACGTTGGACGGCGAGCGCATCAACAATGGTCACATTGGTCATGCCCAGAAAGCCCAGCACGTGCCGCAGATAACCTGAGGCAAAGTCCATGTCACCGCCAAGGGGGGTGCCGCCAGAGGCCATCACCAGATATACCTGTTTGTCTTGCAGTAATCCCTCGGGACCAGTAGCGGTGTACTGAAACGTCAGCTGGACCCGCGCAATCATATCGATCCATGCCTTGAGCGCCGCCGGCACACCAAAGTTATAGATCGGGGTCGCCAGCACTATGTGCGTCGCCTGCTGCAATTCCGCGACCAATTGGTCAGACAATGTCAGCGTCGCGGCGTGCTCATCAGTACGAGCCTGTGGATCGGTGAAGTTAGCGTTGATCCATGACTCATCAACGAATGGCAACCCAGGCGCCAAGTCACGGCTGACAACCCTTGACGGCGTATGCCGAGCCTGCAGTTGTTCAATGACTTGCCCTGACACTTCGCGAGTCACAGACCCACTGTGACGGCCGCTGGCGGTAACATGCAAAATAGTCTGCTGGTTCATGATATTTCCTTGGCGAAATTTATTCGAATAGTTTGTTTCATTCTACACAGGGCTTAGCGCCTCTTAGCTTTTTGGCATGCCTTCGTCTACAGACACAGTACCCGGACCGTTGGCCACCAGGAGCAGGAAGCCACCGGCAATCGCCAGATTCTTCATAAACATAATAGACTGAGTCTGGTCGGCAAAGTCGTTGTGGAACAGCAGCGCCGAGACGACGGTGAATCCCGCCAGCAGAAACGCCGCCAAGCGTGTGTGGTAGCCGATGATAATAGCAAGCGCGCCCAATATTTCCAGGGCAATCACCACTGGCAGCAACTCGCCTGGTACGCCAACAGACACCATATAGCCTTGGGTGCCAGCATAGCCGGTGATTTTCGAAATACCCGCCATCAGAAAAATACTGCTGATCAACAGGCGGCCCACAACAGGCGTATAGAGATGCAGCATATTGAGGTAGTTCATGATGAGGTTCCTTGTCTGGGTTGGTGGTCAGTCAGTAAGAGGCTGCCATTCTACGGTTGACACAATGTGAATAAAGACCAAATATGGCAATTCATTGTTTCATAATAGAGAACAGTAGACTCTCACCAACGGGGTCGCCGTTATCCAGCCAGGCCGAGACGCTCAATGAACCAACTCGAAGATATGCAAACCTTTGTCCGTATCGTTGACGCGGGCTCGATGACCAAAGCCGCCGAGCAGCTCGGCACCGTTAAGTCAGCCGTCAGCAAGCGCTTAGCGATACTCGAAAAACGCCTCGGTGTCACGCTGCTGACCCGTACCACGCGGACCCATACGCTCACGGAAACGGGCCGCAGCTACTACCAGCAATGCGTCCAGATCATCGACCAGGTGACCGAGGTAGAGTCGGGCCTGCGCCAACAAAACTCAGAATTGACCGGTCGCATCAGAATTGCCAGCCCTTTGTCATTCGGTCTGACCCATCTGGCACCGGCGTTGCGACGGTTTACCGAGATCAATCCGGAAGTTGAATTTGATATCGATTTCAATGACCGGCGAGCCGATCTGGTGGAAGCGGGTTTTGATCTAGCGGTGCGCATCAGCAGCTTGACTGACTCAACCCTGATGGCACGCCGTTTGACGGTGGTTAAAAATGTGCTGTGCGCCAGCCCCAGCTACCTGGCCAGCCATGGCACACCTTTGACAGCCCAGGATTTGGACAACGGCCATGTGCGGCTGAAGTACACATTGTCGCCGGAAAAATGGCAAATGCTGGACGCAAGTGGCAACAAGGTATCGCCCAGAATCAGCAGTGTACTCAGCGCCAACAACGGTGACTTTCTGCTCGAGGAGGCCATCAACGGCCGAGGCCTGGTGTTTTCACCGGACTTTCTCTGCTACAAAGCCATCAAGCTGGGACTGCTGGTGCCCATCCTTGCAGACCAGCTGGTGCAGAATAATAATGGTGTGTACGCAGTCTATCCCCAAACCCGGCATCTGCCACTTCGAGTGCGCAGCCTGATTGACTATCTGGCGGTTTACTATGGTGAAACACCCTACTGGCAGCTGCCAGCCTGAATTGTATTTCAGTATCGCGGCCAGCGCGCCAAGGATCTTGTACTCGACATACCGGCCGAGGGACAGGCACCCGATCCGGTCAACGACCCAGTCCGCCAAGGCTGCCGACGAGAGCCAGCAAACTCAGCGTCAGTTGCATCTAGGCGAGCACAAACCCCTCGTAGTTATGACTCGCCACCTCCTCACACTTCTCAGCATACACCGGCAAACCCCCCACATAAGGCATAAACACTCGCGGCTTACCTGGCACGTTAGCGCCCAGATACCATGAGTTGCAAGATGGGTAAAGGGTCATGTCTGCGATCTCATTGACATGAGCCACCCACGCATCCTCGGCCTTAACGTCAGCTTCTATGGTCGCCAAGCCACGCTCGCGCATGTTCAATATGCAGTCGGTGACCCAGTTAACATGCTGCTCTATGGAGCAAATCATATTGCTCAACACCGACGGACTTTGCGGGCCAGAGATGGTAAACAAATTTGGGAACCCGGCGGAGCCCAAACCCAGATAGGTGCGTGGGCCTGCCGCCCATTTGTCTTTCAGCGCTACACCATCGCGGCCGCGAATATCAATGCGGGTAAGCGAGCCGGTCATGGCATCAAAGCCCGTGGCGAAGATCAAACAATCAAACTCATATTCCTCGCCGCCGGTCACCAGACCCTTGGGGGTCACCCGCTCGATGGGATGGTCCTTGACGCTGATCAAGGTCACGTTATCGCGGTTATAGGTCTCGAAATAATTAATATCCACACACAGTCGCTTACAGCCAATAACCTGTTGCGGACACAACAAGTCAGCAACGGCAGGGTCCTTAACCGTAGCCCGAATCTTACTGCGGACGAAGTCGGCAGCAAATTCGTTGCTTTCCGGCGCCATTAACAGGTCACCAAAGGCGGCTAAAAAACCAAACCCGCCGGTCTGCCACTTACGCTCAAAATTCTCTGCCCGCTCGGCTTCGCTGGCCTCAAACACCGAGCCGTCATTACGTTCAGTACGGGAACCAAAGCCTCCGGCTTCCAGGTTGTTAGCCGCTCGCAGCTCCGAGTAATGAGCTTTGACCTCGGCTACATATTCCGGCTCAAGCTGGCGGTTATGAGCTGGAATCGAAAAGTTCGGCGTCCGCTGGAATACGGTCAAGTGAGCCGCCTGCTTTGCCAGCTGGGGAATTGACTGAACGGCAGAAGAACCCGTACCGATAATCGCTATTCGCTTGCCGGTGAAGTCCACCCCCTTGTGTGGCCATAGACCCGTGTGAAACCATTCACCCTGGTAGGTGTCCAGGCCTTCAAATTTCGGCAAGTTAGTAGATGACAGACAACCGGTGGCCATCACGCAGAAGCTAGACGACAATACCTCACCGGTATTGGTTTTCACCTGCCAGCGGTTGATGGTCTCATCAAACACCGCCTCGGTCACTCGCGTTTCAAACTGGATATTTTTGCGCAAATCGAAGCGATCAGCCACATGGTTGGCATAGGCCAGAATTTCCGGCTGCGGTGCATAGCGCTCTTGCCATTCCCATTCCTGTTGCAACTCCTCAGAAAACTGATAGGAATACTCCATGCTCTCGATGTCGCAACGGGCGCCAGGATAACGGTTCCAGTACCAAGTGCCACCGACGCCATCGCCAGCCTCAATCACCTGTACGTTCATTCCGGCACTGCGAAGCCGATGCAGCATATACATGCCGGCAAAACCTGCACCGACGATCACCGCGTCAACTTCTCTTGCTGCTGCTATCAATTCTCTCACTCCTATTTGAAGATACTTAAACCACGCCGAATATCACACAAATCACTCGAACAAACCAGTCCCCAGCTCGCCAGACTGCCGCCCATCGAGCTAAATTAGGCGCCATCCAAGGGGACATGCAATCGATGCCAATTACGCTATGATGGGGCTCAGAGCGGCTAGACCAAAAAACATAGCACGCCACCAGACATTGTAAAAGGCTCCTGGGTTTATGAAAAATGACGCTGTAGAAAATACCGCAAGGAAGAAAAACATCCTGTTTATCACCGCCGATCAATGGCGCGGTGAATGCCTCTCGACCCTAGGTCACAAGGTGCAAACGCCAAATCTCGACAAGCTCGCCAGTCAAGGTGTCTTGTTTCCCCAACATTACGCCAACGCGGTGCCTTGTGCGCCCTCACGGGCCAGCCTTCACACGGGCATGTATTTGCAGAACCATCGAGCCGGCACCAATGGCACCCCATTAGATGCCCGCCATACTAACTGGGCTCTGGAACTGCGCCAACAAGGGTATGATCCCGTGCTCTTCGGCTACACGGACACGGCTAACGATCCCCGCCAATTTGATGCTGACGACCCCATTCTGCGCAGTTACGAAGGCCCCTTACCCGGCATCAAACCGGCTGTCATGATGGGCACCTACCCAGACGCTTGGGCTGATTGGCTGACAACCAAGGGTTATGCGATTCCAACCCCAAACTTTAATTTGTACACCACGCGAACGGCGGGCCTCGAATACGAGGCTGGCGGCACCGAACCTCTGCCCCTGGCAATTCCCGCAGAGCATCACGACACCTGGTTCATGGTCGACCAGGTCATCGACTATGTGGATGCCAACCCAGATGCCGAGCCTTTCTGCGTACACTTGTCTTTGTTGCGTCCCCACCCACCCTGGGTTGCGCCGGCACCCTATAACACCCTGTATCCACCGGAGACCCTGAAGGATTTCAACCGCGCAGAATCCGCTGCAGTAGAGGCTGAGCAACACCCTTTCCTCAGTCACTTTCTCAAACGACCCTACTATGGCGCAGCCGATGACGAGAAAAAACAAACTCGGCTAAAGTCAGCTTATTTTGGCTTGATGTCAGAGGTCGACGCTAACCTTGGCCGACTGTTTGAACATCTCAAGGCGCAAGGCCTTTGGGAGAACACCCTAATCGTTTTCACTTCTGATCACGGCGAACAAATGGGCGATCATTGGTTACTGGGAAAATTGGGCTACTTCAACGAGTCTTACCACATTCCGTTGATCATCTATGATCCGAGCGCAGCCGCCGACGCTAGTCGTGGTCAGGTGATCAGTGGCTTCACTGAAAATATCGATATTATGCCCACATTACTCGAATGGGCTGGCGTCGAAATTCCACAACAATGTGACGGTCGGTCATTATTACCGGGGATTCGGCACGGCACTTTTCCTGCCAACTGGCGTACCGAGGCGCACTGGGAGTATGACTTCAGGGATATTTTAAACGGCACTGCCATGGAAGCAGAACTGGGCCTGACGCCGCATCAATGTACCCTGAATGTCATTCGAGATAATGACTACAAGTACGTGCACTTCACACACCTGCCACCCTTATTCTTCGATTTAAAGCAGGACCCGGCTGAGTTGCATAACCTAGCTGGCGACCCCAGTTACCTGCCTAAGGTACTTGAGTATGCCCAGAAAATGCTGTCCTGGCGGATGAATCATGACGAGCAGACGCTAACCCACCTGACACTCACCGAGGACGGCGTGGTATCGAGAAAGGCAGAACGCTACTAGCGCTGGCTAACGTCTAATAAAACGGGCCTGAGGGCCCGCGTTTAGTCCTCTGACGCCAAAGAAGGTTCCGGGTCAGTTTTCACGGGTGTTTTTCGAGCAGCCACTTTGGCTTTTGGCTTGGCTTTGGCTTTAGGTTTGGCTTTGGCTTTTGCCTTGGGCTTGGGCTTGCGCACTGGCGCGGCTTCTTCCAGCCACTTGCCATCAACGAAATCTGCACGCCAGCCAGTAGGCTTGTCATCGACTTCTGTCATGACGAAATGCTCTTTGGTCTTACGACCAAATTTAATCAGGCTGCGATTACCCTCAGGGTCTTGTGCCGGCGCCCGCATTAAGAAACCATATTTGGGGTCGATCTCGTTTTGGTGTGGCAGCAACTCATCCAGATAAGGTGCTCGGGTTTCGCGATTTTTAGGGAACTGGCTGGCGGCAAGAAAAATACCGGCGGCACCATCACGCAATACATAGGTATCATCTACCTTGCGACACTGCAGCTCCGGCATCTGCACCGGATCCATCTTCGGCGGCGCGGCTTCACCACTGCGCAACAGCTTACGGGTATTTTTACACTCTTCGCTGGTACAACCGAAATACTTGCCGAACCGACCGGTTTTCAACTGCATCTCGGCGCCGCACTTATCGCATTCCAGCACGGGGCCATCATAGCCCTTGATCTTATACAAACCGCGTTCGACTTCAGAACCATCACAGTCCGGGTTATTACCGCACACGTGCAGCTTGCGTTCACTGTCGATGAGGTAGCTGTCCATCGCGGTATGACAACGGCCGCAGCGATGTTTGGTCAACAGGATACGAGACTCTTCTTCCTCATCACCATTGACGCTCACCACCTCATCACCTGAAATCAGGTTGATAGTTTGTTTACACCGCTCTTTTGGCGGCAGGTTATAGCCTGAACAGCCCAGAAAAACCCCGGTACTGGCAGTCCGAATCTGCATCTCGCGGCCACACAGAGGGCAGGGAATATCCGTCATAGTGGGGTCGTTAGCACGCATGCCCCCGTCTTCTCCACTGGCTTTTTCTACTTTGCCGCTGAAATCTTGGTAGAACTCCGTCAGCACTTTTTTCCAATCGCGCTGACCGCCCGAAACCTGATCTAACTCCTCTTCCAATTCCGCGGTGAAGCCATAATCCAGCAGATTAGGGAAATTTTCTACCAGCCGAGAGGTTACTACATCGCCTATTTTGTTGGCGTAAAACCGCTTATTTTGCAGGTTAACGTAACCTCGGTCTTGAATCGTGGTAATGATCGCCGCATAAGTGGACGGCCGACCAATACCCTTTTTCTCCAATTCTCTCACCAGGCTCGCCTCGCCAAATCGGGGTGGCGGCTTGGTAAAGTGTTGTACCGGATCTAGTTCTGTCAGGGATAACACCTGGCCGACCTGATATTCAGGCAATACGGCCTCTTCTTCTTTACGGCTAGCGGGAGGTTGCACCCGCGTGAAGCCGTCGAAACGTAGGATCCGACCTCTGACGCGTAAATCCATGTCTGCGGCGACGACCACAACGGCGGTACTCGTATAATCCGCGTTGGGCATCTGGCAGGCGACAAACTGACGCCAGATCAATTCGTACAGACGTTCGGCATCGCGCTCCATGCCGGCAATGGACGTGGTCTTGACGGTCACATCTGACGGACGAATGGCCTCGTGTGCTTCCTGAGCACCACTCTTGCTGCTGTAGACTCTGGGTACTTCTGGCAAGTAGCGCTTACCAAATTCAGATTCGATCCAGTCTCGGCAATTCGCCACCGCATCGTTGCTCAAGTTGGTGGAGTCCGTTCGCATATAGGTAATGTAGCCAGCTTCATACAATCGCTGGGCCAACATCATGGTCTTCTTAACGCCAAAACCGAGGCGCGTACTCGCCGCCTGCTGTAGGGTCGAGGTAATAAATGGTGCTGCAGGACGCGTCTGGGTCGGCCGATCCTCACGACTCTTGACGGTGTAGGTCGCAACCTGCAGCTTAGCCAGCGCGGCATCAGCCTGCGCCTGACTGGAGGGCCGAAAGGCTTCACCCGCCTCTTTAGTGACCTGAAATTTAACGAACTCAGTGGCGGGTTTGCCGGCTTCACTCAAATCGGCAAACAGCTCCCAATATTCCTCGGGAATAAACGCACGGATCTCTTTCTCGCGTTCGACGATGAGTCGAACCGCCACCGATTGAACTCGACCAGCAGAAAGACCACGGGCAACTTTGGCCCACAACAGCGGCGAGACCATAAAGCCCACGACTCTATCCAAAAAGCGCCGAGCCTGCTGCGCATTAACCATCGCCATGTCAATCTCACCAGGATGCTCGAAGGCCTCCTGAATGGCTTTTTTCGTAATTTCGTTGAAGACGACTCGTCGATAACAGCTTTCATCGCCACCGATCGCTTCACGCAGATGCCAAGCAATGGCCTCGCCTTCGCGGTCAAGGTCAGTCGCTAGGAATATCTGGTCTGCATCCTTGGCTAAACGCCGCAATTCGCTGACGACCTTTTCCTTGCCCGGCAGAATTTCGTAGTTTGCTGCCCATTCATGTTC
>JABMOJ010000456.1 GCA_013204195.1 SAR86 cluster bacterium | reverse complement strand
CTGCTCGATACGGCCGGAAAAACGTTCTTGGATGCTGACCAATCGGTTCGCACTCTTGTTCCAGATGCCAAACAGGTGCAGTAGGTACATCATCACGGCACTGGCGATGGCAAAGCCAATATAGCTGCGAACATCCCAGGCGAGCTCGAGCAGCGTGATACCAATGATGGGAATCAACAGCAGACCGACATCAGTTCCCGCCGATTTCGACTCGCCATGACTTAGGTGTGAGGGCAGGATCAGCTGCGATTCGATCAGCGAAAAGGTCAGGCAGCACATGACCACGGTGGAGATGACGCCAAATATCTGACCAAAGGTGCCTGGGCCTAACAACAGCGGTGTAAAGGTCGCGAAGGTGGTTAAGACGCCGAAGATGACTGGGACCGAAACCTGCTGGGTACCCTGAATCGCACCCTGCATTGGATCTCCGAGGCGCAGCTGGGTGGAATGAACGTTCTCACCCACCACAATGGCATCGTCCACCAGGATCCCCAGGACCAAGATAAACCCAAACAGGGAGATGATATCAATAGACAGGCCCAGAACAAATGTCGCGAAGATCGCGCCCAAAAACGCCACGGGGACGCCAACGCTCACCCAAAATGCCAGCCGTGGCTGCAGGAACAGGGCAAGCAGTATCAGCACCATCAGAAATCCCTGGCGAGCACTGTCGAGCAGGGTCTCGAGACGATCTTGCAGGGCTTTTGAACCATCGTTCCAGATAGTCAGCTGAACGCCCTCGGGCACGCGGCTTGCGGCATTATCGATGTACTCGCCGACGGAGCGGGTGATGTCCATGATGTCCTGGCTACCAATGCGTGAGACACGTATCAACGCCGCCGGCTTGCCGTCGAAGCGCAGTATCTGATCCGTATCGGCAAAGCCATCAACAACAGTGGCCACATCTCTGAGGTACAAACGTGTGCCATCTGGTTGGGTCCGCAGCACCAATTCTTCATACTCGCTGCCCCAGTAGGCCTGCCCTTTGGCGCGCAGGAGAATTTCGCCGCTGCTGGTTTTGATCGACCCACCGGGTAAGTCCAGAGAACGCGACCTGACCGCTTGTGCTACTTCATCGAAACTCATGCCGTTGCGTCGTAATGACGTCTCAGAAACTTCGATGGAGACCTCATAGGGGCGGGTGTTGCGCAACTCAACCTGGGTGACGCCGGGCAGCTTGGCCATATCGTCACGTACTTGCTGACCGATGACTTTCAGGGTGCGCTCGTCCGTCGGCCCGGTCACTGCAATATCAAGCACGGCACGAACCACGCTGACGAGATTGACGATGGGCTTTTCTGTTTCAGCTGGAAACGTATCGATGGCATCCACGCGATTTTTCACATCATCAAGGGCTTTCGATTTGTCTGTGTCATCAAATAACTCCACCGACACCGTGCAGATTCCCTCATTGGCGTTCGAGCGAATCTGCTTAATACCCTCAATCCCTTCGAGCTCTTCCTCGATACGAATGCACACGCCTTGTTCCACTTCCTCTGGTGCTGCACCGAGATAAGGTACGCTGATAGAAATGATAGGCACGTCCAGGTCAGGAAACGATTTTTGCGGCATGGCGACTACCGCGACTAAACCCGACAGGACAATGAGGCCAAGGAGCAGGTTGGCGGCAACATGATTATTGGCAAACCAGGCGATAGGACCTTTCATGATGGGTTCGCCGGGTTGTTAGTGTCGATGGTTCGTACAGTCATGCCCTCAAGGGCATTGTCCAAGGTCGAAATACACAGGCGTTCACCGTCGATTAGACCTGCGCTGATATAAATGTCTTCGTTGACCTGGCGTAAAATCTGAACGTCGCGATGGCGTAACTGATTGTTGGCATCGACGATCAATACCTGATTATTGGCGCGCAAGGCGGCGCGCGGAATAATGACAATGTTGCTGGCACTTTTGCCATGAATTTCCGCATCTACAAACAGACCCACAGCCAGCGGTGGCCGATTACCGGCAGTTTCATAGGGATTATTGACCTGAGCGACGACATTGATCATTCGTGTCTTTGGGTCAAGCTCGCCTTCGGTGCGTACCACCTGGCCTAGCCATTGATGTTCGGCGCCAGCAAAGCGGGCGGTCAGGGTGACTGCGGGGCTGGCGTTGGCGGCTGCAGGAATGGGGCCGAGGGGAAGGTTGAGAAAAGCCAGCTCTTCATCATGGATTGGCAGGCGAACTTCCGCATAGTCCGTCGCGTAGATCGTGGCTACCGGGCTGCCACGTTTGACGAACTGACCAATATCCACCTTTTCTGATCGCACGCGGCCATCGTAGGGCGCCAGGATTCGAGTCCGCATCAGATCTCGTTCGGCGCGGGAGAGCAGGGCCCTGGCCTGGCGCTGAGTCGCCTCGCTGATGCGCAATCGATTGCTCGCATCGTCTTGCTGAGCGGCGCTGGTCAGTTGCCGTTTGACCAGGTCGTCTTGGCGATCGGCGCCTTTGCGGGCGTTAGTCAGATCGCTGTCAGCCCGGGCGAGGCCTGCCCTGGCTTGTTCCAGGGCCAATTCATAGTCTAATGGTTCGATTCGCAGTAATTCTTCGCCAGCGCGAAAAAAGCCGCCAGATACCAAATTTGGATTGACATGAATCACCCGTCCATCAACTTCGGGGATCAACTCGCTTTCTGTGCGCGGTGCGACTGTGCCGTGGGTCAAGGCGCTGAGATTGACGGTCTGCATGGCTATGGGTAGGGTGCGCACCAGGGGCGCCAAAACTTCCGTCGGTTTGGAGGTCAGCTTGGGTCCGGTAGCCAAAAGCACGACAGCCAGGCCAACGCCGAAGACCAGGATCACGATGGGTAGTATTAAGCGTTTCAATCAGCAGACTCCTATAAGGGTTTCAAACCGGGCTTTGCAGCCCGGCGACGACGAATTTTTGCAGGCGTTGAAATGCCTGTGTTTCAGTTTTTCTATCTGCCTGGGTCAGTCCGAGAGGGGTTGAGTTGGCCAGCAGATGGATCATGGCGCCAATCACAAAATGAAACCGCCATTGCAATGTTTCTTGGTCCAAGTCCGGTAGAAGCGGTTGTAACGCTTTGATGAAGCGTTCGGTAGTGGGTTTGAATTCCTGTTCTAACATGGGACGGATCAACGCCTGTGGTTCGCCGAAGATGCGACCCATCATACGGGGTAGGCTCTCATCCAGTTCACCGTTGGTAAATGGCTGAAAAAAAGCCTCGATGATTGCCGCGGCGGTGAGGTGTTCACTGTGTTCTTCGAGGCGCGCCAGGGCTGCCAGGCGGCAAGCGTTCACCGGCGTGGCCCGAGCATGCAAGGTTGCCGCCAGCAAGCCCTGTTTGGAGCCGAAATGATAATGGGTGGCGGCAAGATTAACTTGGGCGGCTTTGGCGATGGCGCGCAGCGACGTGGCGGCATAGCCCTGTTCGACGAACAGGTGCTCGGCGGCCTCCAGGATACGGGTCTGGGTGGTGATTTCAGATTCTGGTTGGGTCGTTGGGATGATGCTGCGCCATATTAAAACGAACGTTTGAAATATAAAGCAATCGGATTAATCATGCAACGCAACATGTTGCATGATTGGCTATGTTTTGGGGTCCTTCTGGGGTCTGTGGAATGGCGCTGCGACGAGATCGGGTGCTGGACAATGCGGGCCGTGCCGAGATAGTTTAAGGTTCAGCAGCGCGACGGGACAACCGTGGCGGGGTGCAAACCTAAAGCGATGAGATTGCGTGATAACCCAAGGGGAAAGATTTTGCGGCAACTGAGTATTCAATGGCTGCTGTGCGGGTGCTTGCTGGTGGGTGGGGTGCCATCGATCCTGGCGGCCAGTGCACAGGACCAGGCGGTGTTAGATCTGGCCGCGGCGCTGATTCAGCGGGTGCGATATGGCGCTTTGATCAGTGTTGACGATCAGGGCCAACCTAGGTCGCGGGTGGTGGATGGGTTTGCTCCTGACGAAGATTTTGTGATCTGGGTGGCAACTCGCTCGACCACCCGCAAGGTGGAACAAATACGGGCGCATCCACAGGTGACTTTGTATTACTGGGACCCAGAGAATCGCAGCTATGTGTCAGTGATGGGGCAAGCCACTATCGTTGACGATCTGGAGACGAAATTGCGCCGGCGGCGAGCAGCCGACAATGACCGCTTATACCCGCTGTTTCCCGCAGACTATGTGCTAATCAAGGTGACGCCGGATTGGTTAGAGGGCTTGTTGCCGGGCTACCGAGGGGATTCTGATTCCTGGGCGCCCGTTTCTGTGGATTTCAAGAAACGGCCGCCTCAGGTTGATCAGTAGAACCGCGGCTGCAGTAGATATTTCAAATAAGGCCTGGGTGGCCCTGCAAAATATCACCTGAAGCTGTTCCCTAGCCGATCTCGTCAACAGAAGTCACAACCTTGGTCACGATGCCGTAAGCGATCGCCTCATCCACAGACATCCAGTAATCCCTATCAGTGTCTTTCTCCACCTGCTCCAGCGGACGACCGGTTTCATCAGAGATCAACTTATTGATGCGCTGCTTGGTTTTCATGATCTGCTGAGCCGCGATGCTGATATCCGTTGCGCTACCTACTGAACCGCCGGAAGGCTGATGCACC
The DNA here is from genome assembly GCA_013204195.1 of SAR86 cluster bacterium. Classification (GTDB taxonomy): domain Bacteria; phylum Pseudomonadota; class Gammaproteobacteria; order Pseudomonadales; family Azotimanducaceae; genus UBA4582. The sequence goes on along the minus strand of JABMOJ010000456.1, from coordinate 1,432 downwards.
AGATACCGCGTGTTGGGCAACGAGAAGCGATTCTCTTTGGCTGCCGCCAGGTAGATGGTGGTGGCTGCGCTGGCAACCCAGCCAGTGCCAACAACCCGGACCACGGGTCGGATGTACTTGATCATGTCATAAATCACATCACCGGATTCCACATGACCGCCGGGTGAGCTGATATAAATAGTAATCGGATCTTCGCTTTCCACAGACAAGGCGAGCAATTGCTCAGTCACTGATCGCGCAACTTTCTCATTGATCTGACCAAAAATAGAGATCGATCGAGATTTGAACAGCTTTTCGTCCATAAAATTCAAAGAAGGTGACTTCACGTCCTTTGACTCTTCATTCATCATTGCCGCAATTCCTTAATAGTGGTGTTGCCCATTTGTTGGGCCGGTTTAAGCCCTGCGAAGAATAGCAGCGGGCCATTATGATTGCTACCGATCGGAACCCGCAAGATCGGTTGAGATCTGCGCCGGGGTCTCGAGCGCTAGGGTGCTGCGTAGATTTGGGGTTGCGGGTGATAGATTGCAAGGCTTGGGCCGAAGATTGGTCATCATCGGGCGTCCTGGGTCGATGCTTGATCGATGCTTGATTGGCACTTGATTTGTGCTGCGGCATTGCGCATTGTCGAGGCTTTCCTGAAATCGAATGACAGCCTGTTTCGATCCAAGCTGCAAGCCGGAGGTGCGCAATGAGTGAACTCAAACTGGGTATTCAAATGGGTTACTGGGGTGCAGGCCCCAATCCAAATATGATCAGTCTCGCCCAAGAAGCTGAGCGGCTGGGCTATGATGCGATTTTTACCGCAGAGGCTTGGGGTTCTGATGTGTTTATGCCCCTGGCCTGGATTGGTGCCCACACAGAACGTATTCGACTGGGTACGGCCGTGGCCCAATTGTCAGCACGGACACCGACGGCGACCGCTATGGCCGCCTTAACCCTGGATCATCTCTCCAAGGGGCGGGTTATCCTGGGTTTGGGCGTGTCGGGGCCACAGGTGGTTGAGGGTTGGTACGGTCAGCCCTTCGCCAAGCCGTTGTCCCGGACTCGCGAATATGTCGATATCATTCGCCAAGTGCTGCGACGTGAGCAGCCAGTCTCGAATCCTGACGGCCAACACTACCCGTTGCCCTACACCGGCGAAGGGTCCTGGGGCCTCGGCAAGTCGCTTAAACCCATTACCCACCCGCTGCGTGCGGACCTGCCGATCTTCCTGGGTGCCGAGGGCCCAAAAAACGTGGCGCTGGCGGCAGAAATTGCTGATGGTTGGCTACCCTTGTACTACTCGCCCTATCGACAGGAGGTGTATGCGGATCAGATCAAGGGCGCCAAGCCCGGATTCGAAATTTATCAAGGCGTGACGATCAATATCTGCGACGATGAGGATATCGAGGAAGGGTTATTGCCCGTCAAAATGGGCTTGGCCTTGTAT
>JABMOJ010000455.1 GCA_013204195.1 SAR86 cluster bacterium | reverse complement strand
GTATTTGACGGCGCCGAGCATCACAGCGTCCTGTCCCATCCGGAATTGCGTGAGCGCGCCTTCGTCGTTTCATCCTTTGGTAAGACCTACCATGCGACTGGCTGGAAAGTCGGTTATTGTATTGCGCCGCCGGCTATGACGGCCGAGTTTCGTAAGATTCACCAGTTTGTGACCTTCACTACTCACACGCCAACCCAATGGGCGCTGGCTGAGTATCTGGAGAAGCATCCGGAACATTATCTCGGGCTTGGTGGGTTTTATCAGGCCAAACGGGATTTGTTTCTGCAACAGATGGCTGGCTCAGCATTCGAATTTATGCCGAGCCAGGGCACCTATTTCCAGCTCGCCGATTACAGTGCTATCTCAGAGATGCCAGACACAGAGTTCGCGATTTATTTAACGACGGTCTGTAAGGTAGCAGCCATCCCGGTGTCTGTGTTTCATGCAGTACCACCAAAAACCCGGCTAGTACGATTCTGTTTTGCGAAACAGGATGATACCTTGGCTCTGGCGGCAGAACGGCTCAGCCAGCTCAGCAAGGTCTGAGGGTTTTAGTTCCTCTCTCGGGGCTGCGCCGGTCTCAATGTCAGAATCTACTAGCAGGAAACAGTATGAGTTTACGCGCCACCCTGGTTCAGTCTGAATTGGCATGGGAAGCCCCTCTGGAAAACTGTCGGCATTTTGCGGAATTGCTCAAGCCTTTGGCGCACCACAATCCGGTAACAGATCTGGTTATTTTACCGGAAATGTTCAGTACGGGGTTCTCCATGGCGTCCAAAAAGCTTGCCGAGTCGATGACCGGGCCGACGGTAACTTGGTTGCGGGAGCAGGCGTCTAGCCTCAATAGCACCTTGTGTGGCAGCGTCATTATTGAGGCTGACGGTCGATACTATAATCGATTTATCTGGATGCCGCCGAACGGGGTTGTGGAATACTATGACAAAAAACATTTGTTCCGTATGTCGGCAGAGAATGAAAATTACACCGCAGGCACTGCACGTTTAGTAGTGACCCTGAACGATTTTCGGATCTGCCTGCAAGTCTGTTACGACCTACGGTTTCCTGTCTGGAGCCGCAATAATGGCGACTACGATCTGCTACTGTATGTCGCCAATTGGCCCGCGGCCCGGCGTCAACACTGGCGCAGCCTACTTCGGGCTCGCGCTATCGAGAACCTCAGCTATGTCATTGGGGTCAATCGAGTTGGGGTCGACGGCGCTGGTATCGATTATGCGGGTGATTCATTAGCTATTGATTTCAACGGTCTGGATCTCACTGACATGGGTGGAGAAAAGGGGTTGGCATCAATACAGCTTGAACGGCCAGCCCTGGATGACTATCGTCAGCGTTTTCCTGCCTGGCGTGATGCTGATGACTTTCAGCTTGTCTGACCGCGCGGTCTGGCCTTGACGCTGAAATAAAGCTGCCGGACACCTAGGGTGAGGTCGTGCTAGCATGCGAGACATTGCCATATTTTACATTTTGGAGCATTAACCATGAATCGATTGAAATTCGGCGCTTTCTTGGCCCCGCACCATCCTATCGGCGAACACCCCATGCTGCAATTTCAGCGTGATCTGGATCTGGTTGAGCAGCTCGACAAACTAGGTTTTGACGAGTTCTGGTGCGGCGAACATCATTCTACCGGCTGGGAAATGATTGCGTCGCCAGAGATGTTTTTGGCTGCGGCGGGCCAACGTAGCCATCGTATCAAATTGGGTACCGGTGTTGTGTCCCTGCCCTACCATCATCCGTTCAATGTGGCCCAGCGGATTGTTCAGCTCGATCATATGACCGGCGGTCGAGCCATCTTTGGTAGCGGACCCGGTGCCTTGCCATCGGATGCCTACACACTGGGAATCGACCCCATGTTGCAGCGAGATCGGCAGGATGAGGCCATCGGCGTCATCAAGAAATTGCTCAGCGGCGCGCCACGATTCACTCACGAAAGCGATTGGTTTACCTTAAAAGATGCTGCCTTGCAGTTACTCCCGTTGCAGGAAGACTTACCCTTTGCTGTAGCTTCCATGATCTCACCATCAGGCATGACCCTGGCCGGCAAGTATGGTGCCGGTGTATTGTCGATCGGATCAACCTCCACCGCGGGACTCCAGGCGCTACCCACACAATGGAAGTTTGCCGAGGACGCGGCGGCCAAGAGTGGCCAGACGGTGAATCGCAAAGACTGGCGTATCGTCATGAACTGGCATATTGCCGAGACCCGAGAACTGGCTCGAGAGCAGGCGAAACACGGGCTGTTACGTTGGCATAATGAATACACGGTCGGCACTCTGATGCGCCCTGGCGCTGAAGCCTACAAAAGTGCTGATGAAGCGATCGATGCCATGGCGTTCTCGGAAGGCTCGGCATTGGTCATAGGGACACCGGATGATCTGATTGATGCCATAAAGAAGATGGTAGATGTCAGCGGTGGCTTCGGTACAGTCGTCGGGTTTGTCCATGACTGGGCGACGCCACGGGATAATGCTAACAGCTGGGATCTTGTAGCGCGTTATGTAGTGCCAGCTGTCAACGGCTATTTGAACCAGTATCGAGAATCACAGCAATATGTCATCGAACACCGGGAGGTCTTCGAGCGAGCCGGCCAGGCGGTGGTGGCCAAAATTATGGAGAATGAGCGTGCGGTTGCCGCAATGCAGGAACAGTCCAACGCCCAATCCGCGATACAGTCGCATAATGCGCCGGACCTGTCTAAGGCCGGCAAATAAATTTAACTTCAGGTGCAATAACGTCAGTAGGCTCAAGGCATGGCTCGCCGAGAGCCGCTGGCGTCTAGTATCGATAACACTTGCGCCTAATTGGGTAATGTCAGCAACATCATACCGGGTCATTATCGGGTTAACTGGCTGCCATTGATTAGCGGCTTACCCCCGATATTGGTCGTTGGCGGTCAGCGTATGAGGTAACCCAGACATTTTTGTCAAAAAAAACCGCTATTACCTCGGATCTCCAAGAATCATTCATTCTTTTCTGCCGTCCAGGCCCTATACTCGCTGTTTGCTCTCAATGGAGTCACGCGCTTGTTATACATCCTTGGCCAATATCTTTCAGAGATCGCAGGGCCGTTCCGCTTACTGAACTCTTACATTTTTCTTGCAGGGCTGGGTGCCGCCCTAGGAGCACTATCGACTTGGTGGTTGCTACCGCGTTATTGGCATCTGCTACCCACAGATCGCGGCCGCGCGTTTGCGGTGGATGCCGACAAGAGTATCGGCAAGCCGGTCAGTGCGGGGATTCTGTTTATTCCATTGTTTGTGGTCATCAGTCTGCTGGTCGTACCCTTTCATTGGCAAGTTTTTGAGATTTGCCTGTGTGTGCTCGCAGCCATGTTGGTGGGGTATTTGGATGACGTGGCAGTCGGCGGCTGGAGTGAATACAAGCTCGGCGCCTTCGATCTCGGAATTGCGATCGTGGCCTCAATGATCATTTGTCAAATGGCGCCCTATGTGATCTGGCTGCCATTGTTCAAGGACGCAATTGAGATCAGTCCCTATCTATTTATTCCTGGTGCTACGGTCTTGATCTGGGTGGCTATCAATGCCACCAACTGCACCGATGGCGTCGATGGCTTATCGGCGAGTCTGTCTGGTCTGGGGACGATGTTCCTGGGCATTATTCTGTATGGCATTGTCGGTCACGCCGCGATTGCCGATTACCTGTTGGTACCCCATTACGAATTAGGTGCTGACTGGGCCATCCTGGCCTTTGTGATGACGGGTTGCTTGGCAGGTTATCTGTGGCACAACAGCTATCCCAGTGCCGTCATGATGGGCGATGCGGGCTCACGCCCGATCGGCTTAATGCTCGGCGTCCTGGTGCTCGCCAGTGGTAATCCATTTCTAATTCTGGTCGTGGCCTTTATGGTACTCGCCAATGGTGCCACCGGTATGGTCAAGGTTGTGTTGCTACGATTTTTCAAGATCGGGATTTTTGCCAAGGTCCGTTACCCCCTACACGATCATGTGAGGCATAACATGGGTTGGTCGAATACTCAGGTGCTGGTGCGGTTCATGCTTCTGCAAGCTGTTGGCACGCCGATTCTATTGGTTCTGTTACTGAAGATCAGATAGCTCATCGCTGATTACCATGAGGCTCATTGGCGTCGCTGTCGTTGCGCGCGCCAGCCGGGTCCAGATTCTGCCGTCAGGGAACCTGGAGCCGGCCCTTGCGGTCGATCTAAGGTTACCAACGGCGGTCGAAAACAGGGACTATACCCGCTAAAATGGCGGCTCTTTCTCGCTCAAACGACTACCTTATGGCTCACTATGTCATCGGTGACCTGCATGGCCATCTGCACGACTACCGCCGGCTTTTGCAGGAACAGTTACTCTGTGATGCGGCAGATCAATGGATCGGCGGGAGTCATCAACTGTGGCTGATGGGCGATGTTTTATGTCGAGCATGGCAGGACGGTTGAGGCGGTGAATCAGCGCTTTTTTGATCTCACGCAAAGTGCCGACCTGAGCCGCTGGGAGTCGATGCTCAGAGACTTTGCAGAACATGAGGGATTCTCTGGCCTGGCCTTGACAGGCGAGCGTCGAGCCAGTCAGATGCTTACATATTACGGCGCCAAACAATTGGTCCATGGGCATACCCCTATCTCAATGGCCAACGGTACTTCAGCTGCTGAAGTGGATCAGGCATGGTCTTATGC
>JABMOJ010000037.1 GCA_013204195.1 SAR86 cluster bacterium | reverse complement strand
CTCAGGTGTAGATCTGCGCGCGCTGGACTTGATTGTCTATGGCAAAGGGCCTGGATCATTCACGGGACTGCGGATTGCTCTGGGCGTAGTCCAGGGCTTGGCATATGGCGTTGGGGTTCCTGTGGTGGGTATATCGACCCTGGCCTGTTGTGCCCAAGGTCGGTATAGATTGTTCGGCGATGAGCAGATCGTTGTTGCCCAGACAGCGCGTCTGACTGAGGTATTTTTCGGTGCCTATGTTGTCAAGCAGGGCTTGGTTGAACCGATCGTGGCAGATGGTCTTTTTGAAGCGGCAGAAGTGCCGCTGTTACCCGCTGGCAGGTGGGTGGGAATTGGGGGAGCGTGGCAATTTCGAGAGACGATGGAAGTCGCCTTGGGCGGTAAGATGGTGGATACCCAGCTTGAGGTTTTCCCCTATGCCCATGACCTGCTCGACCTTGGGGTTCAGGGCTATGCATCAGGTGATGCCATCAACCCCATGTTGGCGACACCCGAGTACTTGCGCGAGCAAGTGGCTAATAAGCCGGGGGCTGGGTCTTAATAGCCCCCTGGGTTCTGCCGTCGTTGGCGATAACTGAATAGGTTAGGTTGAGTTTTATACGGCGATTTTTGCCAGCAGAGGCAAAACAATTTTCATTAAGGTTTTTAAGCGATCATGATAATGACCACTATTGATGTCTGGTTAGCCGCGCCATGTCCCGATTTCAACTAATTGACGGGCCGACCGGCTATCAGCTGCAAGATCGGGCGAGTCAGCAAAAGCCGCTATTGATTGATTTTAATGCCGGCGCTCTCCAGTACCGGCGCAATCATGGCGGTAAGAAAGAATTACTACTCAAGGCGATATCGGCCAAGCCAGGGCGGCAAGTGATTGACTGTACCGCGGGCTTAGGGGTTGACGCGTTCTTGATGGCGGCCAGTGGCTGCACCGTGACGTTGCTCGAACGCTCTCCAGTATTGGCACTTTTGCTGGCTGAAGGCCTCTCCAGGGGTCGCGAGGAGCCGCAGACGCAGCCGATTGTCGACAGGATGTCTTTGGTCCAGACTGATGCTATCGAGTGGCTAGGGCGTTTAGAGCAGCCTGCTGATACGATCTATATCGACCAAATGTTTCCTCATCGGCAAAAGTCGGCGGCGGTCAAAGGGGGTATGCAGCTACTGCAAAAATTCCTGGGTGACGATGGCCATGTTGCCGATCTGCTGGCTGCAGCGCTGGCGACTTGCAGTCGACGGATTGTGGTCAAACGGCCGCTGGTAGGGGGCGATAGCGTAGGCATGGCGCCAGACTATCAACTCAAGGCTAAGGCCAGTCGGTTTGATATCTATCTGCAAAACCCAGTGGCCAATTAACGTCGCTCGTCAGACAGCGACTTCTGCTTCACCCATGACTAGAGCTTGAGCCTGACTCAGGTGTCGGTGAACGAGCTGGCGAACATTCATTTTAATGTCCTCTCCAAGACTTGCCTGTACTGTTAGTCTGAACACGGGAAAATCGGGGTTCAGACGCAATTGCTGCTGTTGGTGACCGATAATCTGGTTCGCCTTCATTGTCGTGATCAGGGTTGAAAATAATGACTTGTCGAAAAACTCAGGTGCATTAATACCATAAAATACCGACAGTTGGTGCCCAATAGTGCCAGCGGTAGATTCCACTTCCCGCAATGATAAATGACTACCTTGCTCTAGTAGCTCGCCGACGATAAAGAAGCGTTGCAGGGTAGGTTCGATGATACTGCCGAGTTCCACGAGGTTTGCATAGGCGTCGCTGGTCACCTCTGGGCACCCCAGTTGATCGCCTTCTCTATGTGCTAGCTGAATGCTCACTAGAACGTCGACCATGCGAGCAATAACATTGGGCAGCTCGGCTTCATCCCAGGGCAAGAAAAATTCGGCTCTTAAATAAGGATAGAGAGTCCGGCAAGTGGTATTCAAATCCTCAAGGTTGGAACCCTTTTGGATCAGGCGAGCGACGAGTGCGGGCAATGCGAATACATGAATCGTGTTGTTTCGGTAGTAGCTCAGCAGTATTGGCAAGGGTGACGGTGCGCTCAAGACGTTGCCAAAAGATTCTTGAGTCCGCAGAATACCGGTGACCGCAATGGCCTCATCGATTATTGCCTCAACAGACAAGTCGGTGATCGAGAGGTAGGGGCCGGGCATCATGCCTTGGGCAACCTTGATTAGTGTGTTGATATGTTTGGCGAGCCGAGTTTCCTCAATATTTTGTCGAGGAGTAGACAGCAAAATGGTCGCCACTAGGCTGACAGGGTTGATAGCGGCCGCGGCGTTGATGCCTTGAGACAGTCGGGTCGCCAGTAAACTGCAGGTCCTCGCGAAATCAGCCGGGTCGACGCTCTCGACCTGCTGCCAGTTATCGAGATGTTGGTCAAAAAAGGCCCGGAGATGAACGGGTTCACCGAAATTCACGGTGACTTTGCCAAAGGCATTCTTAAGCGAGCCTAGGACGCGAAAAATATCCATGATTGATTCGTCGTTTTTTGCAGCGCCGGATAATTCGTCCAGATAAGTCGTATCTTCAAGAATTTTCTCGTATCCAAAGTAGACTGGCATAAAACAGATCGGCTTGGAGGCATCACGTTGAAAGCTACGCATGGTCATACTTAACATCCCCGTCCGGGGCTGCAGAGAGCGTCCGGTCCGACTCCGACTGCCTTCTATAAAATATTCAACAGAGTAGCCGCGGGTAAACATTAAATGCAGGTACTCGTCGAACACGGCCTTGTAAAGGGCATCGCCCTGGAACGTGCGTCTCATGAAGAACGCACCGGCTCGCCGCAGTAAAGGTCCCACGACGGGCATATTAAGGTTTTTGCCCGCAGCAATATGTGGCGGGCTCAGGCCATTATGATAAAGCACATAGGACAGCAGTAGATAATCGATGTGGCTTCGATGGCAGGGCACGTAGACAATTTCATTGTTTCTTGCCAGCTCTTTGACCTGATTGATGTTGTTGATCTCGACTCCGTCATATAGCTTGTTCCAAAGCCAGGTCAGGATGGCGTGGAAGAATCTGATCACGCGGTAGGACTGGTGGGACGCAATTTCATTAGCATAGTCCAGCGCTTTCTTTTCGATCTTGTTAATAGCGCTTGGCTTGTGGCGAGCCTCCTTTTCGATTGCGGCGCGAACGGCGTCACTGCTCATCATCGACTGAATTAAAGTACGACGATGAGAAATGTCTGGGCCCAGGAT
>JABMOJ010000454.1 GCA_013204195.1 SAR86 cluster bacterium | reverse complement strand
TTGTAGATCACCGATCTCATCCTGCAAGCCCTTGAGCCCCATGGCATCCATGATTTTGCGGGTATAGAGACCTTTCTGGGTGAACACGACAATTTTGTTGACCTCCACCTCGCGGCCCGCTTCGGCGATTTGGACCATCAGTTCAGCCCGACTGCCTTGGAGCAGCAATTTGCCTAATGCTGAGGTGGGTGGTAATGCGGTCACATCTTCGCTGGCTTCGCTCTCGCCGCCACCTTTGCCGCCGCCCTGGCCGCCTTTGCCTGCCGGCTGATTGCCTTCAGCATCGCTGTCAAAGTCGTCAGCGTCACTACGTTGGTCATCGTCAAGCTCGTCGTTCATCGCCTGACGGAATTTGTCTGTAGTAAAAAAGCGATTGAAGCAGGTGTCGAAGGCGTCCTTTTCATCGGTGGTCTTCGCCAACACCATGGACAGCGAATCCTTCAGAAAGCGCCGGTCTTGATAGCCCACCAGGTTCATACATTGCATGGCTTCGAGGGTTTCTGCGGGCGAGACCTTGAGGTCCGCATTACGCAGTGCCTTGACGAAATCCACTAGGGTTTTGTCTACCACGCTAGGATCCCTGGTTGCCCTTTAAAGCCTTGTTGGTAAGCGTCTGCAGGTCTGAATCCACAGCTTCGATATCTTCCTGGAACTTAAGGATCACGTTCAATGTCTGGCGCACCAGTTCGGGGCTCAGAGACTCTGAGTGGAGCAAAATCAGCGTCCGTGCCCAGTCGATCGTCTCGCTGATAGCAGGGACCTTCTTCAGATCCATTTCCCGGAGTTCCTGAATAAACGTCACCAGTTGGTTGCGCAAATTCTCGGCAAGCTCGGGTACCCGCGCCTGAATAATCTGCTTTTCGAGGTTGGCGTCAGGAAAGGGTATATACAGGTGCAAGCAACGGCGTTTAAGCGCGTCGCTGATTTCGCGAGTATTGTTGCTGGTGAGAAACACCAGGGGTTTCCTGTCTGGATGCGCCTTGACCGTGCCAATCTCAGGAATAGAGAGTTGAAAGTCCGAGAGCATCTCTAGCAACAGCGACTCAAATTCATGGTCTGATTTGTCGACTTCGTCAATCAGTAACACGCAGCCAGTCTCGTTTTTGAGCGCCTTGAGCAGGGGGCGAGGCTCGAGAAATTCTTCCGAGAAAAAGATATCGCCAAATTCGTGTAGTTTGCCTACAGACTCGGCTAGACCGGTGGCGCCGTCCAAAATTTCACTCAGAGTCTCTTTCAGCACTTGGGTATAAAGCAGCTGTTTGCCGTATTTCCACTCGTAAATCGCCTTGGACTCGTCTAGTCCTTCGTAGCACTGGAGTCTGATGCACTCGATATCGAGCAGTTCCGCAGTGGTTTTTGCCAATTCGGTTTTGCCGACACCGGGGGGGCCTTCAATGAGGATCGGCTTGCCTAGGTGGTAGGCCAGAAACACAGCGGTGGCTATCTGCAGACTGCAAATATAGTTGAGCTGCTCGAAATTTTGCTTGATGACCTCGACGCTGGCCAGTTTATCTGCATTCTTCAGTGTCACGGGGTATCCCTTAAATGGACTGATTGGTGTGCCAGGGCGTAAAAAGGCACCTTCTTTGGCTGCTACCATTGTGCAAAGCAAGCTGGGCATTATGTGAAGCTCGCCGGCATTTGTACAGCTAATGGACTTTCATCATGGGTTTCTATTGGCGTCGATCAGATCAGCTTATTGCTGCTGACCCGGACAGATGTGCGCTGGCTGGCGATATGAGTCTACAATTTTGGGTCTCGGGTTTGATCGATGCTGATGATCGGCGGTGGGTCGGGGGCGAGGACCGTCAGGCCTGATGCAAACGCATTAGGCCTTCTTGGGCCACGGACGCGATCAATTGACCCGCCTGGCTGTAAAAGCTGCCCCGGCTCAGACCCCGGCCACCGCCGGCGAAAGGGCTGTCTTGCGCGTAGAGTAACCATTCATCGGTACGAAAAGGGCGGTGAAACCACATAGCATGATCCAGGCTAGCGACCTGGAAGTGGTCGTCTGTCCAAGCCACACCATGGGGCCGCGCGGCGGTATCGATCAATGTCATATCTGAGGCGTAAGCCAACAGGCACTGATTGAGGCGTGCATCTGCCGGCATGGCGTCGACGGTTTTGATCCAGCAATGCTGGAGCGGCGGCATCTTCTCCGGCCTGAACTCATTGAAGGGTTCGGCGAAACGCATGTCGATGGGCTGGGGTCGGGTTACTGAGGCTTTGTAGTCAGCGGGAATGTTTTCGGCATACAGCGCGCGCAATTCGGCGAAGCTCTGGCATGCTTCTGGGGGTTTGACCTGTGGCATGTCAAATTG
>JABMOJ010000453.1 GCA_013204195.1 SAR86 cluster bacterium | reverse complement strand
TAATGATACTGGCAGCGGTGAGTTCTGGGCGATCCATTTTCGCGATCTCATCCTGAACCCAGGTGCTCAATCCCGCATCTTTAACCGTATCCAGCGCTTCAATACTGGCGCTACCGCCCTCTGCGGGCACGGCATCGTAAGCGGTACCGCGCACAGTAATCACCTTGATGGCATCGCTAGACTGAACAGTAGCAATGGCATTACCGGCGTAAATAGGCCGCTCGAACGTATCAGCACTGACAACCAGGCTGATATCAGAAATCTGCGCAACATCTAACAGAGCAGCAACCCGAGGCATGAAATTCTTACCTGAGGTCGTAGTGACTGCAAGAATATGGCTGTATTCCGCACCGATGCTCACCACCAAATCGGCGATATTCTCGGCGAGGCTATGGCCGTAAACCGCGTTGTCTGCAACCCGCACCTTACTGACACCACCGATTTTCGCAGCAGCCTCAGCGGCGGCGGCACAATCAGCGCCGGCAACCAAGATTTCAATATCACCACCAATAGCCTGAGCCGCCGCAACGGCAACTAAAGTTGCGGGCTTAATTGATGCGTTATTGTGTTCCGCAATGACCAGAATACTCATGAAATCACCTTTGCTTCATTCTTTAATTTGTCCACTAACGCTTCCACTGTCTCAACGATAATACCGGCCTTACGTTCGGCAGGTGGTGTCACCTTGAGGGTTTTGACTCTGGGTGTGACATCAACGCCAAGGTCTTCAGGTGTCAGCACTTCTACGGGCTTTTTCTTCGCCTTCATAATGTTCGGCAAAGAGGCATATCGCGGTTCGTTGAGGCGCAAATCAGTGGTCACGACAGCGGGCAATTTCACCGTAATCACTTCTAAGCCACCATCGATTTCACGAGTTACCGTTGCGGTGTCTTCGTTGAGCTCAATTTTCGATGCAAATGTCGCCTGCGCAAGACCGGCCAATGCAGCAACCATCTGACCAGTTTGACTGTTATCGCCATCAATTGCCTGTTTGCCAGTGATAATCAAACCGGGCTGCTCTTTATCAATAATCGCCTTAATGCACTTGGCGATGGCCAGCGGCTGCATCTCCACATCAGTTTCAATCAGGATGCCACGATCTGCGCCCAGCGCTAGACAGGTACGTATTTGTTCCTGACAGGCGCTGGTGCCGATGGAAAGAACAATCACTTCCTCAACTTTGCCGGCTTCCTTCAGACGCACGGCTTCTTCAATAGCAATCTCATCAAAAGGATTTACCGACATTTTTACATTATTTAGATCGACGCCACTGTTGTCACTCAGTACGCGAATACTCACGTTGTAGTCGACAACACGCTTGGCTGTAACGAGAACTTTCATGAAATTCCTCTGCAGGTCATTTGAAAAAAGGAGAGACAGCAGGCTTAATCGCAAAAACCAAAAGACTTACAACTGTCGACAATTATCGAGAGCGCGTATTCTGCCGTTTTATCGATTTTTGGTCAATAGGCAGCAATTTCCGCCGTGTATCGCTAACCTATTGATTATATATGATAATTTTTGGATCACTGTGCTGGCTTTAATTATCGAGAGCAATAGATCACAGTGATTTCCTTTCGGCCTCTAGTTTTCATACAATAGCGCGCAATTATTTAGCGCTTACGCACAGTGACTGGGAGTACTTGCCGTGGAAAGAGAATCAATGGAATTTGATATAGTGGTTGTTGGCGGCGGTCCTGCCGGTCTAGCAACAGCAATCCGGTTCGCCCAGCTAGCCGCCGAGGCGGGCGAGGAGTACAGCGTCTGCTTGGTGGAAAAGGGCTCGGAGATCGGCGCGCACATACTATCTGGCGCAGTGGTGGAACCCACGGCCTTAAATGAGCTGTTTCCTGACTGGAAGGCTATGGGGGCACCCTTAAACAACGCGGTCACTGACGACGATGTTTATTATTTGATTGATGATCACCAAGGCATGCGTCTGCCGTCTTGGCTGGTGCCAACCCCCCTGCATAACCACGGCAACTATGCCACCAGCCTTGCGAACCTGTGCCGCTGGCTCGGCGCCCAAGCAGAAGAGCTGGGCGTCAATTTATTCCCAGGTTTTGCTGCCAGTGAAGTGCTTTATAACGAAGATGGCGCCATCAAGGGCATTGCCACTGGTGATATGGGCGTTGGCGCCAACGGCGAACACAAATCGTCATTCCAGGCCGGATATGAACTACACGGTAAGTACACCGTTTTTGCGGAAGGTTGCCGCGGCCATCTTGGCAAACAATTGATCGAAAAATTTGACC
>JABMOJ010000452.1 GCA_013204195.1 SAR86 cluster bacterium | reverse complement strand
TACCGGCACCGGCGCCATGGGCCAGCACCACTAGCGCCACGGGCGTCGATGGGCGCTGATAGATCGCAGAAACCTCACCCAGGTCAGCGGAAAGGCTTAGCATTTGAGGCCGTTGATGCATGATAACGGGTTCCTGATCGAGATTGATTCATCGCCACCCACTGACTGACTGAGTGAGTGAGTGAGACCACACCGTCGCGGCGCGAGGTGTGAGCAAGCCGCGATTATGCCGTCTGCTAGGTTTGACAGCAATGGTACCTAATCTGGCAAATATTAACGTATGATGCTCGCTCAGACGCTGTCTTCGGGACATTTAGCACGACCCAATCAGGACCCAATCAGGACCCCGCTGGAGACTGTCAGGGGTGTTTGACGCAGCGCTTTGCGGTTTTCGCAGGCGCAATTACCTATTAGGGACTCAACTATGGCAGGCACTGGCGGCTCTCCAGAAAAGGCCATTCTGTATGCCTTTTTGGCCAACACCGGTATCGCTATCGCAAAGTTAGCGGCGGCGATCTACACGTCCTCGGGCAGTATGTTGGCTGAAGCTATTCACTCTATGGCTGACTCCGGCAATCAGATTCTGCTCTACATCGGCCTGAAAGGTGCAGAAAGACCCGCAGACGCCAACCATCCTATGGGGTATGGCAAGCTCAGTTATTTCTGGAGTTTTATCGTGGCGCTGATGCTGTTCAGTGTCGGCGGCGTCTTTTCCATTTATGAAGGCTGGCACAAGCTCAGCTCAGCGACACCATTGAATGACCTGTGGGTCGGTATGCTGGTTCTGGCTGGGGCGATTATACTGGAGTCGTTCAGTTTGGCGGGGGCAGTGCGGGAAGCCAACCTCATGCGCGGCGAGCAGTCCTTTCGTTACTGGTTGAAACATACCCGTAATGCGGAAATTGTTGTGGTTCTGGGCGAGGACGTCGCGGCAATTATCGGTTTAATACTGGCGTTAGGTTTTCTGACCCTGACGTCGATAACGGGCGATCCGGTATATGACGCTTTAGGCTCGATCTGTATCGGCGTGGTATTGATCATCGTGGCTATATTTATTGCCGTACGGGTCCAATCTCTACTGGTGGGTAAATCCGCCGAACCTGAGCTGCAAGCATCTATTATTAAGGCCATCGAATCTGATCCAAATATTCATCGGTTGCTAAACACCATAACCCTGCAGTTTGGGCCCAAAGTCATGCTCGCAGCAAAGATCGAGATGACCCCAGGTATTAGCATCGAAGACGCCGTGACCCACATCAATCTGCTCGAGATCAGCATCAAGGCGCAGAACCCCACAGTTGGCTGGTGCTTCATTGAACCAGATTGCGTGGACTAGATATTATTAAGTTGTCTTAGTCTTCACCGACAACACTTTTTGACAGAGACACGCCCATGTTTTATGGCTGGAAAATAGTTGCCACCTTGTTTTTTGTCCTGATGTTTTCATCAGGTCTTGGATTCTATAATCACTCGGTCGTGCTCCAAGCGCTGACGTTGGAGAAGGGTTTTCCCATCACAGTGGCGTCTACCGCTGTTTCTATTTTCTTCTTTGCCAGTGGGCTAGCGGGGCTCTATATCGCTGCGCTGCTGGAGAAATATGACGTTCGCCTCATCATGGGAGTGGGCACCGTCATTGCGAGTCTGTGTCTTGGCGCCCTCGGCGAGGTTAACAACCAGGCGCAGCTGTATGTGCTCTATGCACTATTTGGCGTCGGCTTCAGCGCCTCAGGATTGCTGCCTGCGACGACCCTGGTCGCCCGCTGGTTCCATAAGAGTCGCGCCCGCGCTTTGTCCGTTGCGTCTACCGGCTTGTCGGTGGGCGGTATTCTTGTGACGCCAGCTAGCGCCACCCTGATCGAGAGCCAGGGTATGGTCGTGGCCAGCCCGATACTTGGCTTAGTGTACCTAATCGGGGTGCTGCCATTGAGTCTGTTGATTTTACGGTCCAGGCCCTCGGACCTGGGTCTGGATGCCGAAGGTACCAATCGACAAAGCGCGATGAATATCAACAGCCAGGGACTCAATTTGCACCAAGCCCTGCGAGACAGCTATTTCTGGCGTTTAAACCTGGCCTATGTGTTCGTCATGATGGCCCAGGTTGGCGGCATCGCTCACCAGTACGGTCTGGTCAGTGAGCAACTGAGTGGGCGGGAGGCGGCGCTCGCCCTCGGCGTGCTGCCATTGTTTAGTATCATCGGTCGTCTTGCCGGTGGTTTGCTGGTGGATAAACTGGACGCGACGCGCTTCACCACCGCCATGATGTTACTCCAGGGCCTGTCACTCGCTTGCATGGGTTACTTTGCGTCGCCCGTCGGACTATTAATTGGCTTAGCCATATTTGGTATTACCGTGGGTAACCTGCTGATGTTACAACCGTTATTGATCGCGGAACGTTACGGTCTGGTGCAATACAGCCGTATCTATGCAGTATCCAACTTGCTGACCATGATGGGAATTGCTACCGGGCCTGTCACCATGGGCTATCTGTTTGCGCTCACGGGTACCTACGGGCTCGCCTACCTGGCGGCGGCAACTGCCGGGCTGGTCGCTTTCGGCATATTTCTGGGCAACCGTAAACCCCGTGAAGTTTCGCCGAATTAACCCTGAGCGTGGCTATCGATTGGTTGCTGGCTGACGATGGCAGGACGGTTATCAGTCCATCTCATATCACCCTATAAGCTGCTGCGATATAGGTAGGTGATCGGGACAGCTTAAATGTAGTATAAAAGCCTCAGCTGTAACGGCTAGGGAGTCGATGGATTGCTCCGTGAGCTTGAATAAGACACCAGAACACAGACTGGCGGCAAAGACGCAACTTGGGTCTAACCGTCGGGATGAATAACCAGAAGCCTAAGAGAGGAAAATACTGATGATGGATTTAGACATACCCGAACGTTTGGTGCCGGTGCGTGACAAAATTGATGTTTTTGTCCGATCAAAAGTTGACCCGCTGACTGAAGAATTTTTAGGTCAAACCGGTGCAGATGGCGACCGATGGGCACTCAGCGCGCGGAAAACAGAGATTATGGATGGTCATAAAGCTGAAGCCAAAAGCGCTGGTCTGTGGAACTTCTTTTTGACGGAAAGCCAGGGT
>JABMOJ010000451.1 GCA_013204195.1 SAR86 cluster bacterium | reverse complement strand
TTATCCATCGCATAATACACATCACCTCGTAGCTCAGCATAAGCACTGGCATGGGCACCTGATTCTGATTGATCAAGCAGCGCCAGAGCCGCTTCATGCTGCCCTTTACCGAGCTTCACCTGGGCTAGTCGTAATCGAACCAACGGCGCCAATGACCCATCGACTTGATGATCGAGAGCCCATTGCAACTCTTGCACAGCCGCATCAAGCTCACCAGACTCAACATTGAGCTTGGCCAACTGCATGGCAGCAAAGTGAGCATAGGTGGAATCCGGAAATTCAGTCTTCAGTTGGTTCGCAATAAAGTTGGCCGTTAGCTTATTTTCTTCCGACAGTGCTCCCAACGGGCCAACAGCCACCGCGGCGGTCAGGTTCTCATACATATCAGAGGCCTTCTCAGCCTGTTCGCGAGCCGACTTCTCCCATGTCTGGTAGCCGAAAACAGCCCCGAGAGACAGAACAATTCCCACAACCAGCGATGTTCCGTTTTTCGCGAACCAGTTCTTCAGCGCTTCTACCTGTTCTTCTTCTGTTTTATCGGTGACCAAAGTCCCACTCCTTAGAAAAATACTTTATTGAGATGCTCGATAATGTCATTCGCCGCTACATTAATCTGCTGACTATCACCACGCAGGTGTTTCAATCCGATTTCACCTTGCGCGACCTCGTCATCACCGATAACGAGCGCTATTGTAGCATTGCTGGCATCGGCTTTTTTTAGTTGGGCTTTAAACTTCCCTTCAGTGCAATGTACCATCACCCGCAGTCCAGGAAGTATATCGCGTATTGATTCAGCCAGAAGCATCGCTTGATGTCGGGCGACTTCGCCCATCGACGCCACATATATATCGGCCACCGCACGGGATTCATAGCGTCCGTCAAGCATTAGCGCTACGCGATCAAGGCCCATAGCGAAGCCAATACCTGTTGTCGGCTTGCCACCCAACTGTTCCACCAGGCCATCATAACGACCGCCGGCACACACGGTGTTCTGCGCACCCAGGGTGTCCGTGACCCACTCGAATACCGTCTTATTGTAGTAGTCGAGACCACGAACAATGGCCGGGTTGACCCGATAATCTACTTGCCGCGCATCGAGCAACCGGCGTAATTGCTCAAAGTCCGCCATGGACTCCGGATCAATATACGCCTGAAAGCTGGGGCCGCTAATCAACAACTCTTGCGTTTTCTCCACCTTGCTGTCGAGAATCCGCAACGGGTTGGTGGTCAATCGACGCCGACTGTCTTCATCCAACTCGTCCTTGAACTTCGTCAGATAGTCAACCAGCGCTAATTTGAAGGCTGATCTTGAGGCGCTATTGCCGAGGGTGTTGAGCTCCAGCGTAACATCCGCCTGCAAACCTAGCGTCTGCCAAATTCTAGCCGTCATAAACAGCAGTTCTGCATCTATATCTGGACCCGCCATACCGAAGCACTCGGCACCAATTTGCTCAAACTGACGATATCGACCTTTCTGGGGTCGCTCGTGACGGAACATGGGACCCGCATACCAGAACCGCTGCACCTGGTTATAGGTAAGACCATGCTGTTGCGCCATGCGCACGCATCCCGCTGTACCCTCTGGTCGCAGTGTTAGGCTCTCACCATTCCTATCGTCAAAGGTGTACATCTCTTTCTCGACGATGTCTGTCGCCTCGCCCACCGCACGTTTAAACAATGCCGTCGACTCTAAAACCGGCAGGCCAATTTTTTCATAGCCATAGCTATTCAGCACCTCACTAACCGTGGTTGTGATATGACTAAAGATTGCCTGTTGCCGAGGCAGCAAATCTTGCATACCCCGGATTGCTTGGATTTTCACACTAATGACCTTATCAGGAGCTTTTCGCAATAATCTGTTCTTGTGACGCTAACAATTTTTCCTTAGCCGCGACCCGCTTCCTGATAACCTCCTCGAGGTGATCCACCAGGTTCGCATTACTCACCTTGTGGTCAGGTTTGCCATCGGCATACACCAAGTTATTTGGCGAGGCACCAGTCAGGCCGATTTCAGCCTCTTTTGCCTCACCGGGGCCGTTAACAATACAGCCAATGATCGCAACATCCAGAGGCGTCGTGATGTCCTCGAAACGTCGCTCCAATTCATTGATCGTACCGATGACATCGAAATTTTGTCGAGAACAGCTCGGACAAGCGACGAAGTGAATGCCTTTGGAACGCAGGTGCAACGCTTTCAGCAAGTCAAAGCCCACTTTGATTTCTTCGACGGGATCCGCTGCCAAAGAAATTCGAATAGTGTCACCGATACCGTCCATCAATAGCGGCGCCAATCCAGCCGCTGACTTGACGGTACCAGAACGCAGGCCGCCAGCCTCGGTAATACCCAGATGCAACGGCTGATCGATCATGCCCGCGATGGTTCGATAAGCTTCCATCGCCATGAAAATGTCGGAGGATTTCATACTTAATTTGTAGTTTTGAAAATCTGCTTTATCCAACAGATCAATATTTCGCAATGCAGATTCAACCATGGCGGCCGCATTGGGTTCCTTATATTTGCGCATTAAATCCTTGCCCAAGGAACCCGCATTAACACCGATCCGGATCGGAATACCTTTGTCTCTCGCAGCGTCAATCACCGCCTTAACCCGAGTCGCGTTACCGATATTGCCGGGATTAATACGCAAACAATCAACACCAAGCTCGGCGACTTTGAGCGCAATTTTGTAATCGAAGTGGATATCAGCGACCAGGGGAACATTGACCTGTTGCCGAATTAACCCAAAGGCTACCGCCGCATCCATACTTGGCACGGAAACCCTGACAATGTCAGCACCGACACTTTCGAGACGACGAATTTGCGCAACCGTCGCCGCCACGTCGGTGGTCTCAGTGTTCGTCATGCTCTGCACAGCAATCGGCGCATCACCGCCAACAGGCACATTGCCAACCATGATCTGTCGGCTTTTACGTCGCTTTATGTTCGAGTCTGTCCGCATCTTCGTCTTCGCTAAAGTCGTCTTGGTTAAAATTAAAGTTATCGCGGCAGTTTTATTTTGGCGGTTAAATCATCCGCCGTATATCTGTCTAGCGATATACCCTGACCGTTGAACACCAACTGCGCAGCAGGAGCCTTACCAAACAACACCTCGAACGGGGCCCTACCAACAACCACAAGGGTATCGCCCGCTCGATTCAAATCACCGTAAATCTGGTCACCCGCGGCATTAGACACTTCAACCCAACATTCATCCGTAAAATTGATCTCAAGCGTATCATCGCCGGCGGTACTGACCGTAATCAATGAGGCCGCGCCTTGCCTAACCCGAGTAATGCTTGCATCACTAACAAGCAGCTGTTCTGGCTCGTCATCCATCGATGTCGTAGCAACGATATCTGCGACTGCGTTATCCGCCTTCCTCTCCAGCAGACTAGACTGACCTTCAGCACTCGCCACTTCAGCTTGTGGCTCTTGCGCTTGTGACACCACGGGTGATTGAACTGGCGTCGACTTAATTGCCACAGGCTTGGCGCGAACTGGCGTCGATTTAATCGCTACGGGCTTGGCGCGAACTGCAGTTGAAGTCAGCACTGTTACCGGAGTCTCCGACTCAGTATCAGTGCTGACTTCAATTGCAGCGTCGCTGCTGACTTTAACCCCACCCAACAGCGGCTCGCGGTCCTGCACCCCCGCTGGCTCTGGCTGCCCGACTTCCGCGGCGGGCGCCTCTATATGATCGGGACGATAACCCACCTGTCCCTCTTCATCACTCGAGAAAGCCCAAACGAGTATCATCACCAGAAGAATCAATCCCAGGCCTATTAATCCCGTCTGGACTACCGAACCCGTAAACCGGTTGGCACTAGAGGGCGCTTCTATCAATTCATGCACCTCGCTGGCATCAACTTCTACCACCTGAGTTTCGTTGAACGCCTCGATCACGTCGTCACCTGACAGACCGATCACTTTCGCATAGGTCCTAAGATAGCCCCTGACATACGCAGGTTTGCTCATCACATGAAACAGACCTTCGTCCATCTGCCGAATAATCGTGGCGGTTAAAAATAATTGGCTAGCCACGTCTTCCTGACTTAACCGCTTTGCCGTCCGCGCCTCAACCAACATGATTGACACTCTGGGCAATTCATCTGGTTCGCTAATGCTGTCTAGTTCGTTCATAATTTCCTGTTACTGTCCTGATAGAGCTGATATTCCTTCGATGTCGGGAATATGTTCTTTAAAGCCAAGGCCTGACTGGCCTCATCATCGGTCTTGTTAAATAGTCTCGCCAAGCGTATGCCTAACCACAGGCTTCGTGCCGACGGTTGCGCCAGCATGTCATAACGCTGCAACAACTGGTCTGACTCCTTGTAGCGTGTTTGCTCAAAGCGGATCTCCGCCAGCTCAAGCAATGCCCGCCCCTGGCTCGGATTCAGCTGCAAGCTCTTGGTAAATGCGACTTCTGCCGCTTCAAACCGGCTCAATTGCTGATAGCTGACGCCGAGATTTTCAAACACCATGGACCGGGCACCATACAGCCGATCCTCAGCGCATATTTCTAGTTGTTCGATGGCTTCCAAGTACCGGCCTTGCTCAAACAGGAACGCGCCATAGTTATTCCGCGCCATAGAAAACTTAGGATCGAGTCGAATCGCACGCTGAAAGTAGTCTTCGGCCAAATCCGGCTCGCCTTCCAATTGAAACAACAAACCGAACAAGTTATGTGCCGAGGCCGAAGTAGGATCGATGCTCAGCGCCTTAGTGAGATTCTCCTTCGCTCGCCCATATTCCTGGTTGCGTATATAGCCCACCCCCAGCCCCAAAAGGGATTCCACCTGAGCTTCGGTATTAACCTTACGCTTGGGTTGACCACCTTCTGTGACGCATCCCGCAAGAAGCAAAACGGTCATGATTAGAGCAAGGAATTGAACTCTCATACCACCGCTTCCGCGGCAATTCGACGGTAAGTTTCCTGGCGCCGAGTCTTGTCTTCAACTTCGCCCACCAGTTGTCCGCAGGCCGCGTTGATATCCTGCCCTCGCGTCGTTCTGACCGTCACGGAGTAGCCACCGCGCAGCAGTCGCTCCTGAAATGCTCGAACGGCAATCTGACTCGGCCGCTTGTAACCGGATCCGGGAAAGGGGTTAAAGGGGATGAGGTTGATTTTGCAGGGAAAGTCTTGCAGCAAAGCCACTAGCTGTTCGGCATGTTCCGGTTGCTCGTTGATCCCATCCATCAAGGTATACTCGATAGTGATGGTACGTTTCTCTCCTAGCGTGGCGGCATAGGTCCGGCAAGCAGCCAGCAATTCTTCGATTGGATACTTGCGGTTAATGGGCACCAACTGACTGCGCAATTCATCGTTGGGGGCATGCAGCGAAATCGCCAGTGAAGCGTCGGTTACGCCGACCAGCTTGTAAATGGCCGGCACTACGCCAGAGGTAGAAATGGTGACCTTACGTTTGGAGATACCATAGGCCAGGTCATCCATCATTAACTCGACGGCAGCAATAACGTTGTCAAAATTCAACAATGGCTCACCCATGCCCATTAACACGACGTTAGTGATCGCGCGACTACGGTCAGGATAGGCCTTCTCCAACACCTTGCGGGCAATCCGTAACTGGCCGACTATTTCTGCCGCCGTCAGATCACTGTTAAAACCTTGCTTGCCGGTTGAACAAAAGCTGCAGTCCAACGCGCAACCCACCTGCGACGAGACACAGAGGGTGCCGCGGGTATCCTCGGGAATAAACACGGTTTCGATCGCGCTGCCGGATTCGGCCCGAATCAGCCATTTGCGAGTACCGTCTTGAGAGACGCGCTCGGTGATAATTTCCGACTCACGAATATCACCCAGCTCAGCCAGTTGCAGACGCAACTTTTTGCTGATGTCAGACATCTCGGCAAAATCATCCACGTAGCGATGATGAATCCACTTCATGATTTGTGGTGCCCGATAGGGTTTTTCACCCAGTTCTATCAACAGTGCTTCCCACTGTGAGCGGGTGAACCCCAAAAAATTCAGCCTGGCGCTAGACATGTCTGCTATCCCGAGTGGCTTTTACTACCTGTTAC
>JABMOJ010000450.1 GCA_013204195.1 SAR86 cluster bacterium | reverse complement strand
GGCTAACTTGTGGCCGGCGTTACCTGGTGAGGACCGGCGAGAAATCGAACGTTGCGCACAGCAAGCCTTAAATGAACAATTGGCGCTGGCAGCGCAGGGTTTTGGGCTTGATTTGGCCTCTCAAAAGGTTCCTGACGATTATCGGTTGTGGCGGCGTATTTTAGGCCTTTATCCACTAACCCGATTGTTTGTGCTGCCGCCATTGCGAGCAGAGCAGGCGCAGTTTCGAGACCAGTTGCAGCGAGTATCACCGCCATCCTCGACGCGTTGGTATCTACTACCTGAATTAGAACAAAGGCTTAATCCGGCAAAGATCAGCAGTCTGCTGCAGGTCGCACGGTCTAGTAACCCGCTAGGCTTACCGGTACTCGATGCGGCAGTGCTGCAGACGCTGACGGCACATTACGCGCCGGGTTGGGCGATTGATACGCGCAGCGCCAGTGATCAGCCCGGTCGGGTGACTTGGCAGACACCGGTTCGGATCAATGTCGATCAGCAGCAGCCGGCGATGTACACGTTGGCGTCTTACACGCAGTTTCAAAATGAGATGTTATTACAACTGAACTACTTTATCTGGTTCTCTCAGCGACCGAAGAGCGGCAAGCTGGATCTCTATGGCGGAGAGCTGGACGGTTTGATCTGGAGAGTCACGCTGCGTGCCAATGGCGAAGTGCTGGCCTACGACAGCATCCATCAATGCGGCTGTTTCCATCAATTTTTCCCAGTGGATAAGCGGCTAAAAACCAAGCCGAACACGGCGTTCCAGGAGCCACTGCTGGTACACAACAAAGCCATTCCCGATGGCTTGCGGGAACGCGTGATCGTCCAGCTGACTCACAGTACACATTCCGTAGTGGGTGTGCATGGTCAATCATTCCGTGTTGCCCAGACCGATTCTGATTCGAGACCTGCCTCATCTAACGAAAGTTCCGTGCCGCTCGTGCTGCATGACTACAATGAAGTTCGCAGTTTGAGCGTTGATGGTAGACGCCAGAGCCTGTTTGCTGACAATGGCTTGATCCCAGTGAGTCGACGCCTAGAGCGCTGGCTACTTTGGCCGATGGGTATTGAATCCGCCGGGGCAATGCGTCAATGGGGGCATCATGCAACGGCGTTTGTTGGTCGCCGGCACTTTGACGATGCGAACCTGTTGGAGAGCTTGTTCTATTATGAATGATCGTCTTTATTGGTGCTGAGTATTCGGTCATTTCTGCCGGCAGCGCTTGATTCAGTTTGAGTCGAGAGTCTGTGTCGATACAGATTAGTAAGTATAGGAAAAAGCCAAAGAGCCGTAGGAGTGTGCACTTGGCTGTTGGCTAAACTCCTTGCTGCGAAATATATGCGCGTATGACAGTTTGACGCCGCCATAGATAAAGCTAATGCCGAGGGCACCTTCAACTACGCCACTATTTTTATCGACGCTGTGACTGGGCCTGAAGTTGTTGCCGTCAAGAAAAATGTCATGGCCCACCAGACGAGCATCCATCGAAATAAAGCCATGCATCCCCCAGCGTCGCAAGTTAGTCGAACGCGGGTCCCAGATAGATCCAGGCGAGCTATTGTCACCGCCGGGCCGCAGTGCCGAGGTACCGAAATCGTTGGGGATCGACCAACCCAGGCGTAATTCGGCGCCGGCGTTGATATAAGTGGCAACATTGCCCAAAGCCATTCCGCTGTGGCTGATGGCGTCGAAACCGAATCGGGAGTTAGCGTAATGGCGACGGATAAACTTAGATTTGTGCTCCCACAGAAAGATGACACCGAACTCGTTGTTGAGCTGGTTGTCCCAGCCCTGAAAGGTCTCGAAGCCGCGCAACTTGTGGATGAAGTCCTGGGACTGTTGACCGAGCGCGGCAGGACCCACCATGCCGACGCTAACTTCAAGGGTGTCCATCTGCTGATCATTACGAGTCTGGTAGCCCATGCTCGCGAACAACCACGCAGCATAGGGCCGGTCATCTTCCACCACATCTAGGCGGTTAAGGTCATGGGGGGTGTATAAGGTCTGGCCTATGGAAAAGATTAAATTGCGTTTCAGGCCCTCGCGGTTCTGATGGAAAAATGTCAGCCGCCGGTTAGCCGATCGAATCCAGCTGGGGAGCGTTTCATCTTCCAGATAGTCGCTCACATCGGGTGAGACCCAGGCAGCGCGCAGGCCGTTGGTATAGCCCTCGTCAGTATTGGAAAACAGATCGTTTTCTAGGTAGAGGTTCAACGTCCACTGGGTGGTCTGGTCCTGGTCGGCATAGGTATTCAGGCTGAGGCATAAGGCCGCCGCGAGCCAAATTTGCGGAAATAATTTCATGAACAGGTGCTTGGTTTAGGACTCGCTGCATTTTGCGCGGATGTCGAGCCTGCCGCAAGAAGGCGGATGCCGTATTGCGCAACCAGTCGTCAGTTGCGTAACGGGCTGTGTTGGGGGCAAGGGATTTCCGTCAAGACGTGGATGTTCAGGTGGGTAGCGGTCCCGGAAAAATTCACTTACTATCGAGTAAAAATCAGGATGAAAATCATGCTCAATCGCTTTGTTGTGCTTGCACTAATTATCGGTTTGGCTAGTTGTACGCAACCAGACACCACGACTATCGCCGACACAGCGGCAGCCCCGGGAGCGGTCATGGATGCCGAGGCAGAAGCACTGCCAGAGTTGCCGACCCATTGGCTCAATGACAAGGCGATTGGGGTCGGTGCCGGCCCGGTCACCCAGGCGGATCTGGCGAAGGGTCTCTCCGACCCCTCGAATTGGTTGCTTTATGGGGGCGACTATAATAATCATCGACACAGTCCGGTTACCGATCTGAACCCCGATACGGTGAAGAACTTGGAGGTCGCTTGGGCGTTTCCGACGGGTACCCTGGGTCAGTTCGAAGCCAGTCCCATCATCCATGACGGCATCATGTATGTCAGTTCATCTTACAATCGTCTGTTTGCCTTGAACCCTGAGACGGGCGAACTATATTGGCGCTACGATCACGTCTACCCTGATGACCTTCGACTGTGTTGCGGTCCAGTTAATCGGGGCGTGGCTATTGCCGGTGATCTCGTGTTAATGGCGACCCTGGACGCCCAGTTGATTGCCTTTAATCGTCTGACGGGTGCCATCGTTTGGCAAACTGAAATTGCCCCTTACGCCTTGGGCTATAGCGCCACATCGATGCCGATGGTCGTCAAAGACCTGGCGATTATCGGTATTGCCGGCGGTGAGTTCGGTGTTCGTGGCTTCTTTGATGCGTATGATGTCAAGACCGGTCAGCGGGTCTGGCGTCATTACACCGTGCCAGGCGAAGGCGAACCTGGCGTTGAAACCTGGGCTGGAGAGTCTTGGAAAACCGGTGGTGCACCGGCCTGGACCAGCGGGGCTTATGACCAGGACACCGATACGCTCTACTGGACCACAGGGAACCCGGCGCCGGATTGGAACGGTGATATGCGAGCTGGAGACAATCTGTTCTCCAATAGTATTCTGGCGCTTGAACCGGCAACCGGTAAGCAGAAATGGTATTTCCAGTTCACGCCACATGACGTGTGGGACTATGACGGTAACACTCAGATATTTCTGGTGGACATTCGCCGAGACGGTCGGAACGTGAAAGCGATAGTGCAGGCCAACCGGAACGGCTATTTCTACATTCTGGATCGTGAGACCGATAAATTCATCGATGCCAAGCCTTATGTAGAGCAGGTTAATTGGGCCACCATTGACGAGACCGGTAGGCCGATAGTGAATCCGGCAGCGATGCCGAGCGAAGATAACGACTTCAGAACCTGCCCGAGTAATCTTGGTGGTATGAATGGCGCTTGGACCGGCGCGCTGAATCAGAAGCTGGGATTGGCCTATATACCCAGTATCGAGGCGTGCCAGTCTTATCAGAAGGGTTTGGATATCTATATTCCCGGGCAGGCTTATATGGCTGGAATGCCGACCTTGATCGATGTTGAGGCGGGCACCTCCTATGGTCATTTGTCGGCGGTAGACTACAACACTGGCGAAGTCCGATGGCGTTATAAAGATGCGGACCCCATGATGGGTGGCGTGGCCTCGACGGAAGGCGGTGTCATCTTTACCGGCAACCAGGCGGGTTACGCGCTAGCTCTCGACAGCCGAACCGGGGTCGAACTTTGGAAGTTCAAGATGGGTGGTGGCGTGCGCAGCCAGCCGGTGGTTTTTCAGGTCAAGGGCAAGAGTTATGTGGCCATCGGTTCTGGCAATTGGAATACTTTTGCGGCGTTCAGTGGCGGGCCGGTGAATATACCCGAGGGCGGACACCTGTTTGTCTTTGCCTTAAAATAGCCAGTGAGTGATTTGCAGATGGGATTTTTTCGGTGGTACAAAACCTTAAGAGCGGTAGTGGCTCTAACAGGTATGTTGGGGTTGTTGGTGTTTACGGTGGGTTGTGAACCGCAATCACCGGCCATGGCTTTGCTGGATGACCCAGTGGCACTGAAGCGCGGTAAATTAATATATGTCGGCTCCTGTGGTGGTTATTGTCATAATGCTGGGTCCAGCGATGTGCCGAATTTGATGGACTGCACTTGGCTTCATGGCGGTACTGATCAGGAGATCTTTAACACGATCGCCAATGGGGTTCAGGGCACTCGCATGATTGGTTTTGGTGGAAAATTACCGCAAGGCGATGCAGATATCTGGAAACTGGTGGCTTATTTGAGATCTCAGCGCCAGTGTTGAGCCGCAAAGCACGCGGGTCTGTTCGATAATCAACCAGGAATTAGTCGTGAAAACATTATACGTGGTTCGGAATAACCCGGTGGCGGGTCGAGAAGATGAATTTAATGACTGGTATAACCAGGTTCATTTGCAGGAAGTCTTGAAGATTGATGGTTTTCTATCCGCGCAACGCTTTTGCTTGAACGAAGTGCAACTAGTACCTGGTCAGACCTTCGGTTATATGGCGTTGTATGAAATTGACAGTCAGGATGTCGCAGGTACGCTGGCGAACCTGCGGGCCGCCACCTGGATGAATGTGAGTGACGCCATCGATCTTGAGAATATGGATATCTCGGTATTTACGACGGTGGGTGATCAACTGTTATCAATCTGACAAGCCAGATTAGTTAGTAGGTCTCGACCAGTTCCAGGAAGGTGCCGTCGGGATCCTGAAAGCAGAAGAATCGACTGCCATGGTCAGCATCGATTGCCACCGTCGCCGGTGGCGATAGGATATCGACACCTTGGGCTTTTAAAAAAGCATAGTCGGCATCAATGTCCGTTGTCCGCAGCGCTAGGCGGCTGATGCCAAGATGATATAAATGGCCGTAGGGCGCTGCTACATCATTGGGTTCCTGCCACTCCAACAGGTCGATCACCAGCGCTGGCGTGGCGCCCTTCAGGGCCAGCAAGGCTCCCTTGACTCGATAGGGCGGCATACCCACGGCGGCGGCGACAGCCGCGGTATTAGTCGTAGGCACAGACCAGATTGCTTCGAACCCGAGCATTTCATAAAAACTTCTCGACTGGTCGTAGTCGCTGCAATTGATATTGACGTGCACCATACCGCTGATGTTCATATCTTTCTCCTGCTATTAGTGCTGTCACCGGTTCTACGGTCAGACGACGGTATCACCGTTATCGATGACCATCTCGCTGCCAGTGACGTGTTTCGATTCGTCAGAGATCAGGTAGACGATCATATGCGCGACATCGTCAGGTTCGCCGATGCCCATGGCCAGACGTTGTTGTTCAGGATCAGCCTGGGCAGGCAAGTCAACGCCCACCAGTGTTTTCAGCGCATGGTGCACCATGGGGGTACTGATACTGCCGGGGTGCACGGAGTTACAACGAATGCCGAGCTGCTGTTGCTTGCAGTGAATAGCGATAGATTTGGTCATCGACCGAATCCCGCCTTTCGCGGCGGAGTAGGCCAGGTAGGCGGGAATGCCCACCAGGGCTGCCGTCGAAGACATGTTGACGATCGAGCCGCCGCCAGAGTCTTTCATCAATTTGATGGCAGCCTGACAGCCCCAAAAGGTGCCGTCGAGATGAACCCCCATGGTTTGCCGCCAGACGTCAGTGCTGGTGGTTTCGATGTTGGCAATAATACCGATGCGAGCATTGTTCACCAGACCATCGAGTCGGCCATAGGTCGCGAGGGTAAAATCCATCAATGCCTGCCAGGAGTCTTCCTTTGAGACATCCTGAGTAAAAAACGCCGCGCCAATTTCTTGTGCCAGGGCTTCGCCTGCTGGGACATTGATATCAGTCAGAACCAGCTTTGCTCCTTCACGGCGCAACATTCTTGCGTCCGCGGCACCCAGCCCGGAGGCAGCGCCGGTGATGATCACCACTTTGTTCTCGACCCTACCCATAATGGTTCCTTATTCGCCAGAGTTGGTCAGCGTCCAGAGTGATAGGGCGCGCTAGCTCCGAACTCGTGATTATAGTTTGATGCCATAGTAATTCAGCGTGACGACCAGCAGCCAGTAGGCAGCAATGGTCATGCCGATAGAGAGCGCCAAGCTGACGTAAAAGTGCAATCCCTGTTTGAGCAACAGGGGTAAAGCAATAAACAACACCAGGGAGGGCAGCACCAGCCAGAAGACACTGGTGGCAAGATTGCTGACCTTCTCTATATCTTTGGTGTCGACATACAGCCAGATCATCGCTAGCACGGAAACCAGCGGAATAGAGGCCAGGAGCGCGCCAGCAAGGGAGCTGCGTTTGGCGACTTCTGATATAGCGACAATCAATATTGTGGTGATCGCAACTTTAGTGATGGTGTAAATCAACTGACGCTCCTTTTTCGCTGCAAGATTTCTTCCCGCTAGCTCGCCGCTGCCGTCGCTGCGCCGATTGTTTTAGTCGCTCGACTATAGACCATAGATTATAGCGCAGTCGCCTCGACGTGATCGATATGCTCAGGCTTTTGTCTGGCGGCCACAAGGCAGCCAATAACAATCAACGCTGTTCCCAACAATGTCACCGCCGTAATCGCCTCGGCGAATATCAGCCAGCCAAGCAGTGCGGCCCAGATAAAAGCCGTATACTCTACCGGAATTAAAATAGTAGCTTCAGCACGGGCATAAGCCCACGACAACAATAGCAGTGAAATGATGCCGAGAATAGCCGCTCCCATTAGACCTGGGATCATTGCTGAGGAGGGCATAACAGCCCAGAAAGGTGCAAATAGCAGGTACACCGCAACCACCGTAGCGTTTTGGAAAAAGGCAATTTCAAAGGGTCTGGCCACTAATGCCTGTTGGCGCTGGAGTATCAAGTTATAGGCGTAAAGCACCGCTGAAACTAAAATGGCGGCCATGCCCTTGCCTATATCCGCACTGTAGTCGCCGCCAAGTTTACCCCCAATAATCACGCCGGCACCCGCCAGTCCCAACAAGGAGGCGAGTACGGCCTTATTGTTCATTTTTTCATTCAACAGGACAACGGCTAGGTATAAGGCGATCAGGGGAGCGATGAACGACAGGCCGATAGCCTCCGCCAGGGGCACATAAACCAGACCCCAGAAAAACAGGTAAGCCATCAAGGATGTCACGACACCGCGCCAGATATGTAATTGAATAATGTGGTTTTGCGGCCAGCGTTCGCGCCTCCATAAAAACAGAGCGGTCGCGATGATCAATGCGATAAAGGTGCGCCATAGCATGGCGTTATAAGTTCCCATCTCAATAGAGAGCCCCTTCATTAACGCATCCATGCCGGCAAAAGTGGCGATGCCCAGGGTCGCGACACTGAAAGGGATCGCGGGGGGTATTCCAGAATTACTCATGATGACGTGGACAGGGGGTTAAGGCAGCGCGCTACGGGCATATTCAGGTATCACAATGATTAAAGGATATAGGTATCGCCGGATGCGCGCACAGTGATTTCACTGATGTTGACGCCCCAGGGCTGATTGATTACCGCGACGATTTGATCGGCGAGATAGTCAGGTTCGAGGGCATAGTACTCGATACTGTTGACGTC
>JABMOJ010000449.1 GCA_013204195.1 SAR86 cluster bacterium | reverse complement strand
TTTCAAACATGGGATAAAACTGAATCGGCTGGCGCAGTCCACGCGCCTGTTCGGCCTCCGCCGACATGGGCTCTTCTTGGCCGATCATTCGAGAGTAGTCACCGTTTGTTTCCGTCACCGTCAATTCAACGCCGGCTTTCCTCGCCTTGGCTTGACTGTTGCCATTTTCCGCGCCGGTGATCACGATCAACGACTTGTCGCCCCGAAGAATATCCAGCGCCGATTGGTTCACCACTGACTGGACCATATTGCCACCATAGGGCGAACCCACAGTCTCGACACCTGGCACACCGATTTTGGCCGCGACGTAACCCGCTGGATGCTTATACCGCCAGACGCCACGAATGACCCGTACGGAATCCACCTCTGCGAGTAAACCGGCATTACCACTATCAACGGCGGCCTGACGCACGGCATCGACCATCATGTCGATGGGTTCCTGACCAAGCAGGGGATCAGTGATGCGCTGCTCGATCTGAGCCACGCCGATTATCACCGGGGTATTAGGATTGATCATCTGTGCAACTCCTGCCATTTGATACGCAAAAGCCCGTATTCTGCCACAGTATCTAAAGAGAGGAGAATGTGGTTTTCTTAGCAATATGCATAAATCACTCGAAATTGCCGTCACACCCTGGTCTATGGGCACTTTAGGCATCGCCAGCGAGCTTACTGACCAAGCCGTAATCGCTGAAAAGATGGGTTGTCACTCGTTTTGGCTACCGGAAAGTCACTTTGGTGACACCCGCTCTATTCCATCGCCACTAACATTATTAGCTGCCGTCGCCGCCTGCACCAGCAAGATCAAACTCGGCTCAACCTCGTACCTGCTGCCAATCCGGCACCCACTCCAAGCCGCCGAAGAGGTCGCGGTGCTAGATCGACTATCAGGCGGGCGCGTCATTCTGGGGGTTGGTCGCGGCACCCAACAGGCCATGTTTGATGCCTTCGACGTGCCTACCAAGGATAAGCGCAGTCGCTTTGCAGCTAACCTTGAAACTATGACTCGCGCCTGGCGGGGCGAACCGATAGGTTGGGACAATTCAACGTCAGCCCCACGCCCTATCACGCTAGCACCCTTGCCCGTCCAATCGCCTCATCCGCCCATCTGGGTCGCGGCGTTTGGGCCACTGGCGCTGAAACAAGCCGGCTCTCTGGGCTTTCCCTATCTGGCTTCGCCCATCGAAACCCTCGAGACCCTGAGTCAGAACTATGCGCGCCATCGACAATTTGCAACGGCTGCAGGGCATGCACCCACGACCACGGTACCTATTATGCGCACGGTCTTTATGAGCCATCGAGTCGCCGAATGTCGTCAGGTAAAAGCCGCCATGGCGGCATCCAGCCCACACAGCATGCGCGACCAGACCGCCGATATTGACGACTGGAGTATCATCGGCGACCCATCTTTCGTGCGGGATAAAATCGACGAATATCGTGACAGACTTGGCGTCACCCATATGATCGTTCGCGGTCGAGTGCCCGGGGTCACCGATCAAACCTGGCTGTCGAGCCTGGAGAAACTGGTTGCCGCTCAATAGTCAAACTGCCACCAATTGGCCACGTTTTTGCTCGAATCGAGATCATTAATATCGATTGCAGTTAATTTAGCCTGCGGCGTGGCAGAATAGCCCTACCGAAAACCAATTCAGCTCTGCAAACCATGCAATCAAAACCAGCTATGCCATGCCATCATCATGAACCCTGCCGAACCAGGCGCAGCCGTCGAATCCCTCGACGGTCCTTGGCTGTCTGCGTGTTGCTGTACGGCAGCCTTTGGTTGCAGGGCTGTCAGACACCCCAACCCCCAGAGCCTTTAATCACCCTGCCGCCATCCACCACACCGCCGCCAGCAGCCTCAATTCCTCCACCAGCCGCGACGGCGAAACCACAAAAGCCGAGTCAGAGCGCAAAATCTACGCCATCGGCATCCCACTCTGAGGCGCCTAGCGCTTCGACATCTAGCGCTTCAACATCTAGCGCTACGGCAACCGGTTCTCCGGCGCCACAGCGCAGCAAATCTGATGCGGCGCCCAGCCCTGCCGAAGCACAAGCTGAACCGCTAACCCCACGCCAGCAGGCCGCCAATGCCTTAAGTCAGCAGGGCCAGACGCTCGCGGAACTCGCTGCAGACCTGAGCGAATTCATTCCGGCAACCACCGCAGTCAATGACGAGCCTGGCAGCGAATCAAGTGCCAACGACGAATCAGATGCCAACAGCGAATCGAGTGCCAACAGCGAATCAAGTGCCAACAGCGAATCAGGTGCCAACAGCGAATCAAGCATTGGTAACAGCGCGGATTATGCGCCGCAACACGTCACCGAAACCGCCACCTTGGCGGCGATGAAAGCCCTCCAAACCGTTAGCGCCACTCTCGAGTCAGCGGCATTTGCAGTCGCTAACGCGGCGAGTGAGACCACCCTTGCCGTAGCATCAGCCAGTCTTGCGCAAGCCAGAGTTGCCGTTATTATCGCTGACCAAGAACTCGAGAACGCCCAAAGCGATGTGGCTGCCGAGGCCAGCATCGACGCCGCCGAACTCGCCCTCGCGCGCGCGTCGCGGGTCATTGTGCTGGCAACTGCCATCATCAGCGAATCACAAGCGGGCTTACACGCATCAGGCGAGAGCTCGGCACCCGGCACTGCCCTCAACAATCATCAACTCAAACCAGTCAGTCATGCATTAATTAATGGCGAAGATAGCGGTCTCGATAGCGGCCTAGACAAGGCCCTAAATGCATCGATCACACATTTCGACAAACTTATTTCCGCGTCACGGCAGCAGGTACTCGATGCCACGCCACGACCCGCGAGCGCGCCCCCCCAGCAAAGGCCCATGTTGGCCGGCATTCCTACTCAAGACACGACGCCTAACCCGCGCAACAGTCCCGGACCAATAGCCGCCGATATCCCCCGGCCTCAAGCAGATGACATCATCGCCCAACAACTCTGGGAAGCGGCAGCGATGGAAACGGATATCGAGCGCCAGAACAAACTCTGGGAAGCCTATCGACGCTACAGGTCTGGACTGTGACTTTTGATTTTACCGAGGGCCAGGAATTCGCAGGGTTCAAGCTACTCCAGTCACTCAACCTTGACGATCAGTTCGACAACTGGCTGGCCATTAACACCCAACACAATGAGCAAGTTTGGTGCAAACGTTTGCCAGTGGCTCTCGGCGCATCCGAACAAACGATTATCCGCAAGACTATTAATCGCCATAAGGGTCTGATTCACCCGCGCATCCTTCGGACACTGGAGCTGGTTCGTTGGCACGGGGTTGATGTGCTGATCTGCCAACACATAGATTCACTTCACGCCTTCAGGCTTAACCAATCTTTTCATAACGCCTGGCCCATACTTCGACAGTTGCTCGAGGTACTTGACTACGTCCACAGCATCAACCTCGTCCATGGCGACATTCGACCCGGGAATTTGCTGATCGACCGCCAACAGCAGTTATATCTGGCGGGATTCGGCCTAAAAATTAACCCACCTGGAGCACCTGAGAATTTTGCAAGCCCACAGACTCTGGCCGGCCAACCGGCCGCCCCCAGCGATGATATTTACGCTCTGGGTGTGCTGTTATTCCAACTCTTGAGCCAGCAAGTCTGGCAACCCGACGCTGTGATTAATACCGACGGCGACATCCCAGACGCCATCAAGTCCTTGCTCCAAAGCCTGTTGGCCACTTCCGCCGCTGCCCGACCGAGCCAGATTTCAATCATTCGCGACACCCTGCAAGCCTATTATGATGAGCAAGTTAGTCATCAGGCGCAGCAACCATCCGCCTCCGGTTCGGCCCATTTACAGCCAGCACAACAGCCAGAATCAACTCGGCGCAAGCCCAGTACTGTTAACCCATCGGCGGAACTCGACATCCAGCTTCATCCGGGACCGCACCAGAAACCAGCTGTTAGCAGCTTCAACGCAATGGCGGCACTATCGACATTAGTACTGATCGCCGCGGGTATCTTTATGCTGCTGCCAACATTCTCCGGCAACCCAGCGAAATCGCCAGCAGAGTTGACCACCGAGGCAACCGCCCAAACCGACATTCAGACACCTGCCCCGGCGCAGCCGGCGGTGCAAGCAGCTCGCATCGACCCCGAAAAATCGAGCGCTGAAACCCTCGCAGAAATTTTGCTGCGGCAGCAAGTCGTGCTCGAAGACCAGGGTGTCCTGATATGGGCATTGACTGAGTACAGCCTGATCAGCAACCAAGCGCTGATAGCGGAGGAACTGTTTCGACAAGGCCTGTATGCCGACGCCCTGACGCAATATCAGCAAGCCATCGACACAAGCCAAACACTGGCGGCGCGCATTCCCGACCTTATCAATCACAATCAGAAAATCGCCGAAGACGCGTTCACTCAGGGTAACGC
>JABMOJ010000036.1 GCA_013204195.1 SAR86 cluster bacterium | reverse complement strand
GATGTTAAACCGGGCTAGATGGCGGCACACGACTAGTACATTTGACTATTTTAGAGAAGCGAATATCCATGACTGACCCAATCGTTGTTCAAAAAGCGCCTTACGCCACCGAAGTGGTCGCCGGCAAATCCTACTATTGGTGTGCCTGTGGCAAAAGTGCCAAACAGCCATTTTGCGACGGGTCTCATGCGGACACGACATTTTTGCCCATCAAATTTGACGCAACCGAATCCCGCAAGGTGTTCTTTTGTGGTTGCAAGCACAGCCAGAAGCAGCCGCTGTGCGATGGCTCCCATAATGGGCTCGCGTAATCCGCCAACGCGCTCTAATTTCGAATACCATCCTGTCTAGCCTGCACCTGACAGCATAAAATCACGATAATCAGTATCAACACACCGATTATTGCCTTCATCACCCGGGCCTGCCCGCTGAGTGAACTTCTATGAAAATCAGTCGATCCCCAAAATGGCAACATGCCGACGCGAAAGTCCGGCTTAAAGCATTGGCAGACCCACTCTTGGAGCAGTCATCTATTGCGATCCTCGCGTCTGAAGATCCTGACGCAGCCGTACGTATTGCTGCCATTCAGCGTCTAGAGGATGAAGACCAGCTGCTTCGGCTAACACTGACTGCAGCAGCAGACACGATTACGGCAGCGGCGACTCAACGTCTAATCGATCTTTACTCGGCGAGCAACCAACTACCCAAGACAGCACTGCCTGCCAATCTATTGGTCGCTATCGCCAGTACCGCAACGACGCCTGAACTACGGATTGAAAGTGTCGGCCGCATCCAATCGGAAGATGATCTGCTGATTTTACTAGAGCAGGAAAACCATTCCAAAGTGTGGCAACAGTGCGCTAGCCAGCTTGAACAAACCCCATCCCTGGAGCTGATATATAAGCGCTTCCAGTCGCGTGACAAGCGTGTACTGCATATCGTCAAAGACAAGCTTCAACAACGCCAGGACCAAGCCCAGGCAGAGGCGCAGCGGATGCAGGACTGCGAAGGGACAGCCACAGCATTGGTCAAATTGGCGCTGAACAACACGTCTGTAGAGGACCATCGGCGGTTCAACCTGCTCCAAAGCCAGTGGCAACATTTGACCAGTCAAGGCTTGCCTGCGACCTTCAATCCCCTATTAAAAGCAGAAGCAGATGCGGCCATCAGCCAGAACCTGGCGAATCAGCAGGCTCGCGAACAGGATCAAGCACTACAGGCGGCTCTTGCCCGCGCGACTGTCGAGACGCTCGAGCAGTTACATGCCAGCCTGCAGGGCTCGCCAGACGCCCTCGAAAGTCTCGCCGACAACCTCCAAGCTGCTGCGGCGAATTGGCCTGCCGGCGTGATCGATGAGTCCGCCGAACGCTATCAGCAGTTGCGTACTGCCCTCGACCCGCTCGGCACAACGTTTGCTCATTATCAGGCGCTGTTAAAGCTCGAGAATTCAGCGCCGCTCACACAACTGGTCAGCGCCGCGGACAAGGTTCAGTGGCCGCTAGCCTTCGCTAGCCCAGCATCGCTGGCAGACAAGTTGCAGGACATCGCTACTCGACAAACCAATGAGCAAGCGCAACAAGCACAACTCGTCGAAAGCTTAGCGAGTATCGACAAGCAACTTGCAGAACTCGGCGAACTGATTGTTGCTGGTCAACTCAAACCGGCGACTCGCCTACATGCGTCAATTGGCAAAAAACTCGACAACTTCTCCAGTGAACACAAAACCAGCATTGAGCTGAACAACCGTCTTGAACAACAACAGCAGTACGCATTAAAACTGATCGAACTCAAAGACTGGCAAGGTTTCGCCACGAATCCGAAACGCACTGAACTGTGCGAGGAAATGGAAAAATTACGCGATGACGATGGTATTGCGCCTGAAGAAAAAGCCAAAACCATCAAAGAATTACAGGAACAATGGAAAACCCTGGGCTCATCTGACTCCCGCGAGGGGCAGAAGCTATGGTCAAGATTCAAACGGGCAAGCGACAAAGCCTATGAGCCCTGCGACAAATTTTTTAAAGCACAGAGAGCGACCCGCGAGCAAAATCTCAAAAACAAACAGGCGATTTGCGAATCCTTAGAGATGTTTGACAAAGACAATCAATGGGATAGCGCCGACTGGAAAGGTGTCAATGACATCGTTCTCAAGGCTCAGAGTCAGTGGCGAGACTACAACGATATCCCACGACACAAGTACAAAAAACTACAACAGCGATTCACCGATATCATCGCGGTCCTGCGCGACCGATTGAGCGCTGAACAAGAACGCAATCACGAACTAAAGCGTGCGCTGATTCTAAATATTGAAACGCTGCTGGCTAATGACTCACCCGCAGCAGAAATGGTTGAGGTCACAAAGCGCAGCCAACGAGAATGGCAGAAAATTGGTATTTCTGAGCGCCGAGTTGACCAGAAACTCTGGAAACACTTTCGCACACAATGTGATGCCGTCTTCGAACGCCGTGATGCGGCCATGACCGAGACCAAACAAGCGGTCAACGCCACCAGACTTGAAGCATTACAAGTCTACGAGCAACTCAACCGACTGGTGAAGGATGACGCTGTCGAACGTGGCCAAATTCAGCAGTTCCAACAACAGTTTCGTCAAATTGATCTTGACCGCAGCGAGACTAAACTGCGCAAAGACTTTGACAGCTTATGCAAACGCGCAACCCAGGTCATCAAGGCGCGAGCAAACACGCAGGTTAAGGCGGCCCTTGCGGAACTGCGGCGACTGGCACACCTGTGCCGCGAACTGGAGGTTTCTGAAACTGAACGCGATACTCTGCTTGCAAGCTGGGAAAGCGAAATCGAATTACCCAACGACTGGCGTCAGCGAATAGAGCAACGTCGCGACCAGTCTGAGATGCCTGACGCCAAACGCCTGGCCAGTAATCTCGACATGGCCGAGAGCCTTTGTGTTCGCATCGAAATACTCGCCGGTATTGACTCGCCACCCCAAGCCCAACAGCGACGCATGCAATTTCAGGTGGCACGGCTAAATCGAGAGCTTTCCCAGGGCTTGAAGGAAACTCGCACCCCAGATGAGCAACTCAGGGAAATTCAGATCGACTGGTACTGCCTGGGTGCACTGCCAGCCAGCAGTACAGACCTGGACACTCGCTTCAATCATGCCGAGGTGAAGCTCGGTTTTGCCTGATGGTATAAGATGCCATAACGGGCCCGATGGATCTCATCCACCCCTTATGGCAAGGTAACGACCAGTCTGGCGCCGCCCAGACTGGACGCCTGTATTACAATGTCTCCGCCATAGCGACTGGCGATCTCGCCAACGACCGCCAGCCCAATCCCTTGCCCTGATTGTTGCGAGTCTAATCGAGCCCCGCGACCTAATACCCTGGCGCGATCTGCACTGTTAATACCTGGCCCGTCATCTTCGATGACGATCAGCAACCCTGCTGTTTGAGGTTGAAGTACCTGTACTTTGATTTTGGACCGACCATACTTACAGGCATTATCGATAAGGTTGCCTAACAACTCCATCACGTCCCGCTCATCACCTGGAAAGATAGCGCGATCGACCTCAACTTCCAGCTCAAGGTCCTTATCTCGATACACCTTTCTCATCGCACTGATCAGTTTCATAACCAATGGTTCGAGTGCGATAGGTTGTTTGAGTGGCGCGGCGGAAGAAGTGACTGCACGCTCGAGTTGGTAGGCAACGATCTCATCCATACGAGCGACCTGTTCCTCCACCACACCCTGCATAGACTGAATATTTTTCGCACTAGCATCAATACCTAACGAGCTAGAAGCGCCACGAAGAATAGCCAAAGGCGTTTTCAAACTATGGGCAAGATCACCCATTGTCGTTCGATAACGCTCGCGTTGCTGACGCTCGCTCGAAAGCAACAAATTAAGATTTCTAGTCACGCCCTGTATTTCTCGCGGGTAATCTCCATCCAGCAACGGCCGCTCACCGTCCTCAATTGCCTTCAAATCCCGCGCCAGCGCCTGCAGCGGGGCCAGTCCCCAGCTCATAACAAGCCATTGCAACACCACGAGAACGATCACCACGCCCAACAACCAGCCCCAAAGGTTGTTGCTGAAACTACTTATCTCACTTGCGAAGGGCGCCGTCGACTGCAACACCACGAATGTAAACGGAGTCTGCCCAGCGTCAGGCTTTTGCCAGAGGACTTTGTAGGTCTTATAAAAAACCGAGCCGTCTTGCGTTGGCAACTGGCCGAAACGCTGAATGCCTGGATCTAGGCCCAAATACAGACTCCCACGGTCTGACACCGCAAGGCGCAGGTCTAGCGCCGAAGCACTACGCCATAATTCTACGCCACCGTCGTCCAGCACCAAGCCATAAAGACCCGACGCCAAGGTATTAAATCCCGGCTCCTGGAGCATATCAGGCATCACTAACCGGCCACTCTCAACCTCGGTGACCGCCAGCAAACCATAGACGTGGATCATCAGCCTTTCAGACACGCCTTCTTCAGCACTGCGGGTAAACGCCTGATCGATAACGACGCCCATCAATCCGAGAAAAAATATGAGCACCAGCGTGGCGGTGATCAACATTCGATCTCGTAATGAGTATTGTTTCGAAGGCATCCTTATCAACTTGCGTATATGTTGAGTCGGTAACCCAGACCACGGACAGTTTCAATCGGCTTGAAACTATTGTCCGGATCGAGTTTTTTTCGCAGGCGGCCGACAAACACTTCGATCACATTGCTGTCACGCTCAAAGTCCTGCTCATACAAATGCTCGGTCATTTCGGCTTTAGAAATCACTTCACCGGGTCTTTGCATCAAGTACTCAAGTAGATTGAACTCAAAAGCAGTCAGATCAACCTGACGGCCTTCGACAGTGACACGCTTGCCTCGAGGATCAAGGTGGACCGGGCCCCACATCAAGCTTGGCTTGAACTGTCCCGAAGCTCGTCGCAACATGGCTTCAAGTCTCGCTAACAGTTCTTGAACATGAAATGGCTTGACCAAATAATCATCAGCGCCGGCCGCAAGACCTTCGACCTTATCCTTCCAATCAGCCCGCGCGGTGAGGATCAAAATCGGATAATCACGGCCCTCTTCACGAATTTTACGGATAATGTCCAATCCGGATACCCG
>JABMOJ010000448.1 GCA_013204195.1 SAR86 cluster bacterium | reverse complement strand
GCCAATAGCGCTGAAAGACAACATCGACTGGGTGGCATCAACGGCTTCGAAGTGGGCGACCATGGCACCCCAGCCACCGATCTTGTAAAACCCGATGGGTACCATTAAGAATAGAATACCGATCAACAACACAAGCATTTGAAAGACGTCGGTATAGATCACGGCCTTCAAACCCCCCATGGCGGTATAGGCAAGAATGACGCCGCCAGCCACGACGATGGCTACCGTCAGGTCAAGGTCTAGCGTCACTTGCAGCAATTTGCCGCCGGCGATAACTTGCCCGCCCACAAAGGAAAACCAAGCCAGGCCGATGACCACCGCCGCCATGGTGCCAGTCCGAGCATCGAATCGCGCCTCAAACAGATCGCCGGTAGTCAGCCCACGAACGCGGTCTGACCAACGTTTAACTTTCGGGACCATTAAGAACGACACCAACACTACGCTGAGAGCGGATATCGCCACCAGCCAGGAAGCCGACAGGCCGAGGGTAAACCCCAGACCGCCCATGGCAATGCTGAAGCCGCCACCCAGGTCGGTGGCCGCGGTGCTGGCGGTGGTTTGTGCTAGTCCCATATCTCTGTCGGCGGCCAGAAAAGACTCTACCTCGTCTTCACCTTTGGCGGAGCGCATCACCCGCAGGCCGATGATCAGCAAGATAACGAAATAGGCACCAATGGCGATTAGATCAAGGTAATTCAACACAGGCATCTCATGACAGCGAATACCCATTAACCTTAACCTGCGTAGGGTGAACTCGCCAGCCTTAGCTCGCCGGCATACGCCTGTGTGAAAGATCGGCGTGACCCAGCCCTGCATCAATCTAACCCTGAGTCTGCGGGACTAGCGAGGGTCGTGGGGTTGTGCCGAGACTACAGCCGCGTGATTTCCCTGGCGGGTCTAAGCCGACTCAGTCTCGGGATGGGGTTTTTATTCATCCAAGAAAAATCTATTATGCAGCCCTCGTCTTGAATATGAGTCTCACCCTATGCAACAGCCGGCAATCTGGCCTTTTGTACCCGGTTCGGAACCGGTCTACGTGGCTCGTGCAGAAGGTGCCTATCTGTACCTGACCGATGGCAGAAAAATTCTCGATGCTGCCGGTGGCTGCATTGTGTCGAATATTGGCCATGGGGTTGTTGAAGTCGCCGACGCGGTCAGAGACGCACTGGTCAACTGTACCTTTATCATGCCACCTTGGCTGACCCCAGAACGCGAAGCGCTAGTGAATGAGTTACGCGCGCATTGGCTGCCGCCACACCTAACGAGGATTCATCTGGCGTCAGGCGGCTCTGAAGCGAATGAAGCCGCGATTAAAATGGCGATTCAGTACCACGCAGGTCTCGGCGCGCCGCAGCGAACCGTGATTCTGACCCGAAGCATTTCCTATCACGGCACGACCATCACCACCGCCGCGGCTTCTGGCCACCCCGAGCGCAAGAAGGGGCTCGAGGGCATACTGGCGACCTATCCACAGATACAAACGCCCTACCCCCTGCGCTGCCCCGTCGGGACTGATGACGCGCTGGCCACCCAGTACTATCTGGACGACCTTGAGCAAACTATCGAGACCATCGGCGCCGACAATATCGCCGCCTTGATCGCCGAACCGCTCAATGGCTCAAGCGGTGGCGCCATCGCACCTCCAGCGGGTTACTGGGACGGCGTGCAATTGATATTGAAGCAGCACGGTATTCTGCTGATCATGGATGAGGTGATGACTGGTTTTGGTCGTACTGGCCTGAAGTTCGGTTCAGACCACTATGGTATCAAGCCCGACTTATTAGTGGCGGGAAAGGGTCTGGCTGGCGGCTACGCGCCCATTGCTGGCGTATTTGGTACCGACGCAGTGGCCGAGGCAATTGCTGCCGGTGGCTTTAGCGTCATGTTTCATACCTTCGGCGCCCTACCCCAAGCCTGTGCGGCGGCCACCAGTGTCTTGCAGATACTGCGCCGCGACGACCTGATTGAACGCGCCAAAACCAGAGGTAATCAATTGAAAGCCGCCTTGATCGAACGGTTGTCTCAACACCCGCGAGTCGCGGAGATTCGTGGCACAGGTTTGTTGATTGCCGTTGAGGTGGTCGCCGATCGCGAGACGCTGACGCCCTTCGATCAGTCGCTGCGGGTCACTGACCAGATCATCGGCCACGGCATGAGCCAGGGTGTGTTCTTCTATCCAGGTGGCACAGGCGAGATCCGAGATATTATCTGCATGGGACCGGCCTTTATCATCGATGATGACGATATCCAATTGACTGTCGATGCGCTGAGTTATGCACTCGACGCCCTGGTTGATCTGGAAAATCCTGCCACCTAACCCGTTTGGTATGGTGCTTACATTTTTCTCGGCATCAGCCATTCAGCTCGACGATAGTGAATAGTCGCGAATAGTTGTGAGTCGCGTTGGTGAGTCGCTGCTGTCGGGCAAGCAATTCTGCTTAAGCGGTCAAGCCGCGATAGACCTTCGACAACTCACCGGGCAAGTCGTTGATATCCTGGATCACCATATACTGCTGATCAGGGCACATCTCTCGTAAATAATCATGACCAGAGGGATCCACAGTCAAACAGAATGCCGAGATGCCTTGTTGGCGCGCCTCCGCCAATGCTCGGGTAGTATCTTTGACGCCATACTCTCGACTGTTACGGTCTTTGCCGTAATCGAAATCCTGGGGGTAGCCGTCACTCAAAATAATCAACGCCTTGATGCGCGACTCGGTTTTAATCAATTGCTGAGTGGCGTGGCGTATCGCCGGCCCCATACGTGTGCTGCGACAAGGTTTGATACCGCCAATTTTATCTTTGACCTTGCGATTGTAGGCTTCCGTAAAGTCCTTATGCACGAAGTACTCGACCTGTTCGCGGCCATAGCCAGAAAAACCACAGATTGAATAATTGTCCCCCAGGTCTTGCAGGGCTTC
>JABMOJ010000447.1 GCA_013204195.1 SAR86 cluster bacterium | reverse complement strand
TTCGTCCAGTTACTGTCCAACTACCGGGGTCCATTGCTTAGCTCGAGTCTGTGATTGTGCGATCACAGCTAACTATTACAGCTAACTATTACAGTTAACTATCACAGCTAACTATCACAGCGAACTATCACAGCGAACTATCACAGCTAACTATCAATCAGGAATGAATGTGGAAAAAATCAGTGATCATCGATGTTTTGGTGGGCAGCAGTTGCAGTACAGCCATTTTTCAGGCGTTTTGCAGTGTCAAATGCAATTCTCGATTTTTCTGCCAGCGCAGGCGCAATCGGCACCCGTACCTGTGATGTATTGGCTATCGGGATTGACCTGTACCGACCAGAATTTCGTCACTAAGGCCGGCGCTCAGGCCTATGCGGCGCTTCATGGCATTGCCATTGTCTGCCCGGATACCAGTCCCCGTGGGGCTGATGTGGCGGATGATGCTGAAGGGGCTTGGGACTTTGGCTTGGGGGCCGGGTTTTATGTAAATGCCACGCAGATGCCCTGGGCAAGCCACTATCAGATGTATGATTACGTTGTGGATGAGTTGCCCTGGTTGGTTAACTCAAATTTCCCCATCGATTCGACTCGAGTGAGTATTTCGGGACATTCCATGGGCGGCCATGGCGCGCTGATGATTGCCTTGCGCAATCCAGAGCGGTTTCGCAGCGCCTCAGCCTTCGCACCTATTGTCTCACCGTTGCATTGCCCTTGGGGTGAGAAAGCGCTGAGTCACTATTTAGGTGCTGACCGTTCGACCTGGCGCCAATACGATACCTGTGCTTTGCTGGAAGCAAGCCGGCACCAAATACCGCTGTTGATTGATCAGGGCACCGCGGATGACTTTCTTGCGGTGCAGCTCAAAACCCAAATGCTGGTGGACTCGGCGGCGAAAGCGAATTACCCCGTTGAAGTGCGGATGCAGCCGGGGTATGACCATTCCTTTTATTTCATCAGCAGCTTTATTGCCGAGCATATGGCCTTTCATGCTCGACACCTGTTGATGCCTTAGCCCTGGATTCTGCGCTGCGGGCTATCGCCCTGCAGCGCGGCCAGGGTTCCCTGTTTTATCCGGCGAGGCTAGCCAGTCGCGCCTGGGCTGCTGCGTATTCTTGGCTCAGCCGTTCGACTAGATCTCCCGCGGAGACAATAGCGGTCACGGCGCCGATGCCCTGACCACAGCCCCAGATATCTTTCCAGGCTTTAGCCTCAGCGTTGCCCCCTGAGCCGAAGTTCATCTGCGAAGCATCGCTGACGGGCAGGTTCTGTGGATCGAGACCATTGGCTGCAATTGACGGCGCCAGATAGTTGCCATGGACCCCGGTAAAAAGATTGGTGTAGACAATGTCGCTGGCCGCATAGTCTACCAAGGCCTGTTTGTAGGCGAGATCAGCATTGGCTTCTTTGGTCGCGATAAACGCAGAGCCAATATAAGCCAGATCGGCGCCCATGGCCTGAGCTGCCAGCACGGCGTTGCCATTAGCAATCGAGCCTGACAATAACACGGGTCCATCGAACCAGGCGCGAATTTCCTGGATCAAGGCAAAGGGTGACAGAGCGCCAGCGTGGCCGCCGGCACCGGCTGCGACAGC
This sequence comes from SAR86 cluster bacterium, assembly GCA_013204195.1. Taxonomy (GTDB): domain Bacteria; phylum Pseudomonadota; class Gammaproteobacteria; order Pseudomonadales; family Azotimanducaceae; genus UBA4582. The sequence goes on along the minus strand of JABMOJ010000447.1, from coordinate 2,438 downwards.
GATCAAACCATCGGCACCTTTTTCGATGGCCTTTTTAGCAAACCGATTGCTAATAATGTCGTGCAGGACAATGCCGCCCCAACCATGAACGCGGTCATTGATCGCCACTTGTGCGCCTAAGGAAGTGATGACAATAGGTACCTGGTACTTTTCGCACAGATCCATATCTTGTTCGAGCCGGTCATTGGACCGATGCACAATCTGGTTGACGGCAAAAGGCGCCGAGGGCTTGTCCGGATTGGCTTCATCATAGGCTTTGAGTTCGCTGGTAATGCGGTCTAACCATTCGTCCAGAACCTCGATGGGGCGGGCGTTGAGGCTGGGGAAGGAGCCGACAATACCTGCCTTGCACTGGGCGATGACTAAATCGGGATTAGAAATAATGAATAAAGGCGCGGCCACCACGGGGATGCGTAGTTTGCCGACCATGATATCTGGAATTGCCATACAAGAATCTCGAGCTCAGTGAATAATATGCACATTGTTGCATAAGACAAATTATATGCAACTATTTGCATAAAATTTTTGTATTAATTCGCCGCACCGTTACACTACAAGGAATTCGACTTCCGGCTTCGATGCTCTTCATGTCCTTATCCCATGCAATTTTAACCGCACTGCTCGATGAGGATCTGACGGGCTATGCATTGGCGAAACAGTTCGATGTGTCGCTCGGTTTTTTTTGGCAGGCCTCTCACCAACAGATTTATCGTGAACTTAAAGTCTTACACCAGGCTGGCAGGGTAGACGTTCGAGAAGTGCTGCAGCATGACAAGCCAGATAAGCGGATTTATTCGTTGACGCCGCAAGGTCGGCAGATGTTGGAGTCCTGGATCACGGAGTCTACGCGACCACGGGGTACCAAGGACGAGCTTTTCATCAAGTTGTATAACGTCGGTTCAGTGCCCGTCGAGTTGATCGTCAAGGCAGTCAAACAGCGCCAGGCCGAACACGCTGGCAAACTAGAGCTGTATCAAAAAATCGAGGCTCGTAACTATGCTCGTCCTTCGAGTTTGTCTGATCGGAAAAAAGGCATCTATTTATCACTGCTGGCGGGTATTCGGCAAGAGCAAACGGCTTTAAGCTGGTGCGATGATGCGCTGGATTTATTGGCGACGGTGAAGTCTTAAACTGTCGTTATGGTGTGGTCGTGGCGTGACCGACACCTTGATGGCATTGGATGCAGGTGGTGCCGGCAGAAAAAGCTTTGCTATGCACCTGTCGCGCCATTCTCGACTGCTGGTCTAGATCCATCGCCGTGTCTCGATGACAGCTTCTGCAAGCGGCGGAGTCCGTTGCTTGCATCTGGTGTTGAACCCGTTGTGCCATCAGTGGTTGGCGCGCAGCATATTTTTCGGGCGTATCGATGGTGCCCAACAGGGTATGATAAACCTCGCGCGCGGCTTCGAGTTTTCTTGATACTTTGGCGACAAAGGCGCGAGGTTCATGGCAGTCAGCGCAAGTCACATGGATGCCTGTGCGGTTGCTGGCGTGGACTGTAGATTGGCTGTCTTTATAAGCATAATCGCGCATTTCGTGACAGGCTATGCAAAAAGATTCGGTGCTGGTGGCCTCCAGGCTCCATTGGAACCCTAGGGTCAGAATGACACCCGCCACCAAGCCCATTGACAACAGCACAACGTGGCGCCGCATAAGGTGCCAGCTACGGCCTATCCATGTCATGGTGAGTGCGCTCCTCGTTTGATAAGGACCTAATGAACATTATCTGCCATCTTTGGCATCGTCTTACTCTAAGGCGTTGATGTCCTATAGGCGCTGACATGTGTCAACTTACCACTGCCGGCTATGAGTCCCCTTGATTAACGGATTCATTCCGGTGCCAGTCCGTGCACGGTACTGACATCGCTAACGCGCCCCGGCCCATGGCAGATTACGCAAGACTCACTATTGCTGGACGACTGGGTTGCAGTGAAATCAGCGCCGTTTTGCAGCATATGGATGCCAGCTACCTCACTATCGTGACAACTGCTGCAGACCGATGCTGTGGCTGAGATCATCTGGTCGTCGGCATAGTCACCCACGTCCACACCGCTGTCATAAGTGGATGCCAATACGCCGCTTGCCAGTGGCAAGGTATAGGAGTCATTGACGTGGCAAGCGTTACAGTTCGACAGGTTACCAGGATACTGAACCACCGCCGTGCTATACGGTGTCGTGTCCAGTAACAAGGGCTGCTGGCGTACGCCGGACGCGTGGATACCATGGATCATGCTTTTGAAGTCTAGAGATTGCTGGTTGGCGCTGGCGAGCCTTGGGTTATGGCAGCCCTGACAACCGGCCCGAGTGTTAGCCCGATTTTCCCCGTGGGCTGAGGTCAGGCCATGGCAGCTGTTACATTTTTCATCGCTCACCACCTGGCGCCTGGGTGCTGCTGTGGTGTCTGTGATGCCGAACCAGGTGGGCGTTGTGATCAAAGG
>JABMOJ010000446.1 GCA_013204195.1 SAR86 cluster bacterium | reverse complement strand
CTCATTGACCAGCCGCCGAGCAAAATTTAATGCATCTTGTTTGGCCTGCCCAGCTTCACTGACCCGCTCTAACAACCCTGCGGACCGGGCCCACTCTGCATCCTTGGCATCTCCGGGTGAGAGAAAGCTGAATGCTTGGTTGTAACCCAGACGTCGAGCGAGCTTAAGGGGAATGTCCACCGGATTAACGCCAATCCTGACTTCGGAAATCATAAACTGAGTCGTGGAATCAGCAAAGATCATGTCGCAACTCAATACCAGATTCACCCCCTCACCGACGCAATAGCCCTGAACCGCAACCAGTATGGGCTTGTCGGTCACCATTTCTTGGTCGAGCAGCAATCCACCCAGACCGGTGGTGATGCCCTGACTCGCATTGTCATTCAGCGCGTTGACATCAGCGCCCACAGAAAAGGCTTTGTCACCGGCGGCCTGGATGACTGCGACCCAGGCATCGTCATCCGCGTGAAATGCCGTCAGCGCCGCGTTGACGCCCTGATACATAGCCGCATCAAAGGCATTCAGCCGTGCTGCCCGCTCAAGAGTAATAAGGGCCACCCGGTCTTGTACTGCATAACTTACTCTGTCGGCGAACACTCGTGTCATTGTCGATATCCTTCAGTGGCTGGCATTGATCAAGGCTCACGCGTTTTTGCTGACTTCCACCAGCTGCATCTTGCCGGTCGCACCGGATTTTATTTCAAATTGGTCGGCATCAACCAGAACCGGCCTGATGCGAAAACGCAGATGGTGGTGCACTTGATTAACAATGTGCTGCGTGAGATCCGCACGCTCGGCGTCACTGGCACCCGGATGAATCTCCACCAGCACCTTGACCGGCGGCTCGACCACCGCCTCATCGTGGTCTTTTTGAATGCGGATATTTCCGGTCGTTAGCGCTGACAGGCTATTGATGACATCACGAACAGCATTGGGAAACACATTCACGCCCTTGACCAATAACATATCGTCTACTCGACCCTTGAATTGCATGCGTACGCCTGGACGGCCACAAGCACAGGGCGTGGTGGTCACTTTAATGATGTCTTTATCTCGCCAGCGCAGCAGCGGTCCACACTCTCGCTCCAGGCCGGTAAAGATGATCTCGCCTTCGACGCCATCTTCGATGGGCAACGGCGTCATGGTTTTCGGATCGACTATCTCAAAATAAGCATTATCCTCAGCATAAAAATGTATGCCGGCATGTTCCTCACAGGAAATGCCCGTCGGACTGTGACAGCCCGTGGCACCCATATTGTCGTAACACAAAGCACCACCAAAGCCCGCCTCAATCTCGCTGTAGATGTCTTTGATGCTGCCCCCCGGCTCACCGGTGACGACCACTTTTTGAATCCCCAGAGTACGGGGGTCAATCCCGGATTTTTCCAGCATGGTTCTGGCCATATGCCGTGCAAAAGACACAGTGGTGCGCATCATTTTCGGCTTCACCTCATTGGCAATTTGTGCCACGCGCTCGACGCCGCTCAAGGCGCCCACGGGAACCACACAGGCACCATAGGCCATCATGGAGTCGATGGCAGGCATCCCCGCAATCCACATGCTGATGACACTGGCATGCAACACCACGTCGCCCGGATCGATACCCATGCGCACCATTCCCCGCGCGCAGTTTTCGGCCGCCAATTCACGATCAAGGCGAGTAAAGCCGCTGAAGGTCGGTGAGCCGGTGGTACCCGATGAGGATGAGATACGATTCACCAGGCGAGGATCGCAGGTAATATGCATGCCGAAGGGATGGCCCAACTCAGCTTTAGAGCGCTCCTGGCTGATGCGTTCTTCATCTTTATCGAAGAATGGATAGTGCCGGTAGTCATCCAAAGACTTCAGCTGGTAAGGATTTACCCCTGCCGCATCAAACTTGGCCTGGTAGTAAGGCGAGTGTTCATAAACCCGCACCACTAATTTTTTGAGCTTGTGTAACTGCAGCTCCCGGAGACTGGTCCGATCTAACAACTCCATCGTCGGATTAAATAATCTGACTGTCACCGCATCTCTCCTTGAACCCAGACTCCCGTTGCCCCTAAGATACCCCATGCATCTGATCTTGCCTATCACTCGAAACGTCGCCAGTATCGTCTCGCTACTCTGGGTCTTGACGAACCTGAGCTTCTGGGTCCTGATACTGATACCTATCTCAATAATGCGATGGCTTATACCCATCCCTTTCGTGTCTCGATTTTGTTTCGTCGTCGTGGATTTCGTGTATCGAATGGCTGTACGCACCGACAGTTTCTGGATGCGGGACGTGATGGGCATTGAGTTTTTGGTGGATGGCGAGCCAAATAGATATTCCTCACCGATTGTGATCTGCAATCATCAATCCTGGTTCGATATCCCGGTCGTGCAGGATTTAGTGACGCGCGATGGTCCGATCATCAAGTTCTTGATCAAACGTGAGCTTGTCTGGGTACCCGTCATTGGCTGGATCTGCCTGGCCCTGAACTTTCCAAGACTCTATCGCGGCAAGGACAAATCGCTGCGGGCGGCAGACTATTCCAAAATTCAAGGTGCCACCCAGGACCACGGGGCAGAGCCTGGTGCATTGCTGGTGTTCCCCGAAGGCACTCGGTTCACCGCGAACAAGCAGCGCCTGCAGGCATCGCCTTATGAGCGCTTATTAGTCCCCAAGTCAGGTGGCATGAAGATTATCAAAGCCAGCGCAGACCCGGCCACCCACGTGATGGACATCACGATTGACTATGGCGTGGAGCTGGTCAATATTTGGCGCTGCCTACATGGCCGACCAAAACAAATCGCCATTAAAATTCGCTATTACCCTTTGGCTGATATCGATGATATGCAGACCTGGCTGAATGAGCGCTGGCAAGAAAAGTCAGCTTTTCTTGCTGACGCGCATTAAGCGCTCATGAACATCTCAGCCAACCCTTAACGCTGACCCACCTCGTAGTTAATTGAGATCCACGAATCCATATATTGTGGATTGAGCTTTTTCACCGACGCCAGCATGTCCTGTCGATAGGTGGTTTCAATCGGCGCACCACGACCGGGCCAGATTTTGAATTTGATCCGGACGAAGCGCTTGCCCGAGGCGGTGGTCCGCATTTCCTCCTGCTCGACGGAGCCAAGAAAAATACCCGGAAACTGTTCCAGTAGCCCGCGGGTGTGCTCCTGAATTTTGCGTAGCATCTGCTCACGAATAATTTCCTCAGGGTCCAGATTGATATCTACCAGACAAAATACATACCCGCGGGGATAATTAATCATGCTGGTCAATGTTCTATTCGGGATATAGACCTCGGCGCCCATGGCGTTCTGTAATACGGTAAAGCGCATCCCGATAGACTTTACAATCCCGGTTTGACCGCTGATCTCAACCATATCATCCACATGCACCAAGTCTGAGAGGATCACCGTCAACCCGGTAATGAAATCCTGAACAATACTCTGACTGCCAAACGCAACCGCCAGACCAATGACCGAAGCACTCGCCAGGTACGCTGTCAGGGAGATACCAAACTCTGACAGCAACATGCCGAAGGCTCCAAAATAGACCCCAAAAATCGTCACACCAGAAATCAGCTGAATGATCGTTCGGGCCTTGGTAAAAGATTTTAGTTCGATCCGCCGCCCCAGCGTGAGCGTCAGATTACGAATCAATATCGCCACCAGATGCGCCACGGCTGAGACACCCAACACCAGGAAAATCCGAGCCAGAGCGCTCTGCTCAGCAAACATTTCAGCCATATAGTTCATCGGTTATCTCTTTTCAGCACAGAGCCATAGTCAATTGCAGTATTCATTTACAGGCTTAAATTGCACGATTGCATAGCACGATTGAATTGCGCAATTCATTTGCCGCGATCTCACTATATCACCCTCGCCTAGGCTCGCCGCAGCAAAGTCTGGTATCGCTCGACATCTTCCGGTCGATCCACATCCCAGAGCATTGGCAGTAGATCCCAGTTGGCGAACTGCGCATTGAAATGTTGGGCCGTCCCCGCACAAACCGCAGCCGTACCCCATGCCAGATTTCGAAACACAGCCGGGGCCGGTTCGGATAATCCAATCAATCCATAACCACCATCTTCCGCTGGCCCGAGGACCGCATCAGCACATTGAAGGCGCAAAAACGCACGCTGCAAATAATCGGCGTCCAGATTCACGCAGTCGGTGCCTATTAAAATCGCTGACTCAACACCGGGCTCGCTCAAGGCCGCCGTCAGTGCGTGACTCATACGTTCACCCAGGTTCGCGCCCTCCTGTTGGCGGCAGTCTAAGCCACTGTGGGTAAAAAATTCATGGGTTATATCAGGCGCACACCAAAGTTGAATCGGCGCCAGCATTGCCGTCTGACAACAAGCCATGAGCCGACTCGCCAACTCTCGATGCAAGCTCGTCGCCGCCACGGCACCCAGCGCGGGAATCAGCCGGGTTTTGACCTTGCCAACTACTGGCGCCTTGCAGAATATCAGGAGCCTTGAGCGCGGAAACTGAAACTCAGTCATGTTGTTCACCTTCGACATGGCGGCCAGGATAGTAAAGCGCTACCAGCTTTTGAGGTGATGCGCCAAAAAAATAGCGCCAGCGCAACGACCACATGAACAATACGGTGGTGATAAAACCCTGAGTGCGCCAGCGCCGACTGGAAGTCAGCAAGGGGCCGTGAATACAACAGGGGGCCTGCTGCCGGCGCAAGCGCCGAGAAATTTCAATATCTTCCATCAACGGCATATCCGCAAAACCGCCCAGGCTCACAAACAGGTCTCGACGAACAAACAACCCCTGATCACCAGTACAGATACCCGTCAGACGAGAACGCCAATTCATCAGCCAGGCCAGCAGCCGGTAACGCCACTGCGCGCTGTCAAAGCCAATATCAAAACGGCCCCACTGCGCATCGCTTGACCAGGCAGCGTCTAGCTGGGTGAGAAAATCCTCAGGTAACACCGAATCGGCGTGCAGAAAAAATAGCAGATCGTGCTTCGCAACCGCGGCGCCTGCGTTCTGCTGTCGGGCCCGACCCGGCGAGCTGCTAATAAGCTGGTCGACTTGTGATCGAGCGAGCACCAAGGTGTCATCAGTACTGCCACCGTCAACCATAATGATTTCAAGCCTGTCATGGGGCCACTCAGCGATGGCGTCCGCCAACCTGGCCAACAACACCGGTAAACCCAACGCTTCATTCAAGACGGGTATAACGATCGATATGGAAACCGGCGAGGCGGCGCGCTGGCTCAACGTCATGGGGCTGACCACTGCGCCAGGCTAAGGGGCATGACGTCCATACCGACCCGCTTACTCCGCGCCAGCCAGGGCACCACCGCAACTACTGCCCTGGCCCGCGGTACAACCATAACAGTGCTCGCCCACAGAGATGGGCGCGCCATACCAGTTGGTGTCCAACAGCTCGCGCAGGTGCGGCTTGATCTTGTCGGTACCAATCAAGGGTAACTCAAGCATCTGGTTGAAATCACAATCATAAACAAAGCCCTGATAGTCGACGCTGATCAAGGATCGGCACATCACTGTGGCAAGATTGTCGACTTCAAAGGCGTCGCGCAGCAGGGTCATGTAGCCGGTGTACTGGTTCTTGGCCAAGAGTCGCGCACCATAGCGACTGATCGGCATATTGGCGAGAGCAAACAATTGATTGAATTCAATCCCATGATCCTGGCGCAATTCGCGCTTGTAATCATTTTCGAGCGTCTGTTGGTTTGGCGGCAAAATGGGATCATCTGGGTTATACACGAGGTTCAACTCAAGACTCGATCCCGGTGCACCGTAGCCAACGAGATTCAGTTTCAGGAGTCCCGCAATACTGTCAGCGTAAACGCCCTTACCGCGCTGACGATCAACATTCTGTTCCTGGTAACAGGGCATGGACGCGACGACGACAATGTTATTGTCAGCAAAAAATTGTGGCAGATCCTCATAACCTGGCTCCATTAAAATAGTGGGATTACAACGATTCATCACAGTCACACCCAGGGCTCGCGCCGCGGTGACCAGATATTTGAAATGGGGATTCATCTCCGGTGAGCCACCGGTCATATCCAGAGTCTGAATTTTCTGTTCAGCGAGAAACTTCAGGACTATTTCAATCGTCTCCATGTCCATCAATTCAGTACGGGTTGGCCCGGCATTAACATGGCAATGGGTGCAACTGAGATTGCACAAGTAACCAAGATTGACCTGCAGAGTCGTCAACCCATCGCGCTTAATGGTCGGAAAGTCAGTGTCTAGCAGTAAAGGCCGCGTATCAAGCATCAGCGTTGACTCCTTATTTTGGCATGATCGATTTTAGTACAACGGTCCTGAACTACGGTAATCCCTGCCGCAGTCAGCTGTTCAGCGGCCAACGCATTTTCGATACCCAACTGCATCCAGAACACCGACACTTTGATGTCGATCGCTGGTTGCACATAAGCCATGACGTTCTCACTACGCTGAAACAAATCTACCATATCGACCTGGACGGGGATCGAGGCCAAATCTGGATAACAGGTCAGACCCATGATCGATCGATGATTAGGGTTGACCGGAATGACCACATAAAACTCTGACAAATAACGGGCCACTTCATAACTGGCTCGAGCGGGATTATCAGACATGCCGACGACGGCAATCGTTCGGGTCGAGGCGAAAATCTCTGGTAGATCGAGCATATAGAAGACCTGAGTGAGTAGCAGGTCAGATATTATCAGTTGTAGGATACGAGCTACACAAAACCACCAGAAAAATCTGCTATCATGCAGGCCACGCCCCGGTAGCTCAGTGGATAGAGCATCCGCCTCCTAAGCGGAGGGTCGCTGGTTCAACTCCAGCCCGGGGCACCAACGTCACTTTTGCGCTTTCAGTTCCCTCGCAGCTTCCTCGGTGATCGGGTAGAAGCGACCCAGCCCACAGGCTATGCCCGGTGAAAATCCGAAACCAAGATTGTTCAGCACCGTGATGGTGTCCACATCACAGAGCTGACCCGCCGACGTTCTATACATGAACGCTTGCCTGGAGTTCAGGCCCGGGCAGCGATGAGACAGGCGGTTAAGGTAAATCTCTTCACCTTGCATATAGAATAAAATGTTTTTGTCATCGACGACATCGGTCCGATCAACTCGCATCAGGCTCACACAGCGCTTTGCCGCGGGCATAGCTTCTTGCTGAACCAGATCTAGCTCAGCACTCGCGGCGCTGATCGTTGTCAGCGGCGCACACAACAGCAGAGCAAGCAGGGACAGGCGAAGGCGTTTGGTCAACAATATTTCGATCATGGATATGCTCCCTATTCATCCCTGAGAAGAATCACGCCTGCTCATACAATATAATAGTCGCATTCGGCATCTGCAACGGGTTTTCTCCATCGCGGCCTCGGCGACCTCAGTCAATTCCTTATGCGTCGTGATGTACACGGTGAGTCACCATTCGCTTATGCAAATCATGAATCATTTTTGATCCCGTGCTGGCAAACAGGCAGGGCAATATCGCATGAACCAAGCAGACCCCGGCGGCGACCAGCAAACGCAGCCCGAAACCCGCTGCGACCAGAAAATGTGCCGAGTAGGATTCGTTCACTGAAGCGGGGTGCTCAAGGAATATTCGGTTAAGCATGGCTGAGACTCTCACTGGCAATGGTTTGTGGGCTTACTGTTCGTAAAGCCTGGAGGCTATACAGATGGAAGAGGATAGCAGCCTCGGCTTGAGATATTCTTTGAAATTATCACTAGCAAGGGCATAATTACGCAACTATTTCCCAATATACTAAAGTAATATGCATAATCTTGACGATAAAGACCTACAGATACTCAGAATTCTGCAACGGGATGATACGGTGTCGGCTGCGGAGATCGCCGATCGTGTCAGCTTGTCAGTGAATGCCTGCTGGCGACGCATAAAACGCCTGCAGGCAGAGGTCATTGAGAAGCAGGTGGCGATCCTGGATCCGGTAAAATTTGGCATCGGCTTGACCGTCTTCGTTTCCGTGCGAACCAACCAGCATAACGAAGCCTGGCTTAATCAGTTTTCGACGGGGGTCAGCAAAATTCCGGAGGTGGTCGAGTTTTATCGACTCAGTGGCGAGACCGATTATCTGCTGAAAGTACTAACCCAGGATATCGCCGACTATGACCGAGTGTACAAACAGATTATTAAAGCCGCGGCCTTAAGTGATGTTTCATCATCCTTCGCCATGGAGCGCATTAAGTCGACGACATCATTACCAATATGAGGTCACCGCACATCAACAAACCGCATGCGCCGGCGGAAGCCTTTACAGGCCAACTGGAATAGAATTAACTAACCCCTTGATTCACCTCGGCGGGTCAAGCATGACTAACGAGCAGACCAAAAGCTGCAACGATTGACCTCTTTCGCCCAGGCCCCGAGCCGCTTCTTCAGCGGCTTATTAATATGTCATAACATTAAGGTATTAACACGATGGCTTTACTACCGATGGATCTCGTTAACAACATTAAACAACAAATCACCGAACTCCCTTTGTCTGAACTAGACCTTGCTACCAACCCGATTCTGATCGATGTCCGCGAACCTCAGGAAGCCAACGCAGGTATGATTCCAGGCGCCATGAATATCCCTCGCGGAGTTCTAGAGTTTCAAATACAAACCCACCCGGCTTTACATGGCGAGCAGCATCCCGCGGTTGCTCACACCGACACGCCCATTGTCTTGTACTGCCAGTCAGGCGGCCGGTCGGCACTCGCGGCCCTGAGCCTGCAGCAAATGGGGTTTAATCAGGTCGTGTCACTCCAAGGCGGCTATCAAGCCTGGCTAGCCAGTCAAGGATAATTGACGAGCTTCAATCTGGCCGGGCAGTTAGTCGCGAGTCTTGCTGCCCGGGCTAAACTAACGGCCTAGTTGCTAACGACAATGTTCCACCACTATAGCGGGCCTATAGCGGGCCGCTAACTGCGCTGGCTTGCCAGCATCTGCCGACGTGGTATCCTGCCAAGCATGACAGACAAAGTTGATATTGTAGATACACCTCAAATTCCGGAAATCGCCGGCATCGCCCTGCGCCGCCAGAGTAAAGGACCGATGCTGACCGTGACGTCTTGTGCAGTCTCAGTAGAGCATGGCGTTGCCCGGGATACTCGCGGGAAGCCCGGTAAGCGTCAGGTAACACTATTAAGCCAGGAGGCCTGGGAAGCTGCTTGTCGCGGTCTCGATATCGACCTGGCGTGGACCGCACGGCGCGCTAACATACTCGTGCGCGGCAAAACATTTTCTGCAGCAGACGTTGGCAAAACGGTTTCAATCGGTGACTTACAGCTAGAGATCACCCGCGAAACAGACCCCTGCATACGAATGGACGCCGCTCATCAAGGGCTGCAAGCGGCATTAGCACCCGACTGGTCTGGCGGTGTTTGTTGTCGCGTACTGGTCGCCGGCCATATCGCAGTGGGCGATCGAATCGATATTCGATGACACCGTCGACACTAAACCGAGGCAGAACCCGTGGTTAACTTCTGCCCCTTAATTAACCCCAAAACTCAATTTAGTCTAATTTTTAGTATCTAACTGTACTTAATAGGCGCACGCTGAGGGAAAATGATCATTATCTTCTGATCATATCCTGGCAGGCGCGGATGCACCTAACAAGATATCTAGACTTTCCTTATGCGTCCCTCACCTCGGCCAATGCTATTTAGCCTTCACCAAAAAGACGTCATTGCCGCGTAACCGCTTCATAGCAACGAGCCGCGCGGCTTATCGCTCCTTTAGAAATTAATTTTTACTGTACATTTTGGATCAACATTCGTACCAATCTCAACTTGCTTGACCTGATCAGTTAGTAGATAACACGCCCTCGTTTTGCGGCTGTCTCGCGCTTATTAACTTTTCCGCTCAAGCAAAACTACGAGCCGGCAAATGGAACCAAATTGAACATTGTTCTCACTGAAACTGATGTGGAATTCCGCGCCGAGCTAAAAGCGGCCTTTGAACTCGATGGTCACTCAGTATTCGAGGCATCAGATGGACATCAAGCATTAGCACTGATTCGTGCGGCAAAGCCCAACCTGATTGTCTCAGAAGTTAGCCTACCGGACATGAAGGGCGATGCCCTGTTCGAAAAGGTAAAACAACTTGGCGTAGATTACGGGGTAATTCCTTTTATATTTTTGAGCGCCAGTACGACAGAGAGTCATAAAGTAGAGCGCCTAAACGGCGGCGCTGATGGTGTGTTTGAAAAACCGGTTAATTTTCCACTACTTCGGGCTCATGCCAATGCCTGCCTGTCAAACTCACGCCGCCACGCAAACCTCATCGAGGCAAAACTGGAGAATTTCAGCCGCTCGTTACTCACGGGGAGCAAAAGTAACTTCGATCACCTAAGCCCTCTCGGCGATAACATTGATCAGTATCTCGCCAACTTTAAAGATTTGATCGGAGAGTTGGTCAACCATGCTAACGCCAAAACTTTACCCGCCGCCGCGGCGCAAACAATCGACACCAGCCGACTCCAACCACTGACCTATATTCGTTTTTGTCTTGCCGAACTCGATCGTCGACGGGAGATAGTATCGACCCTGAACTCTGAAGCTCTGACTTGGTGGTTGATATTTACTGTCGCAGAATCCGAGTATTCCGGCGAGCCAGTGTTTGTTTCAGATCTGTATTACAGCACGCCTTCAGCCAAAACGACTATTAACTCGCGCATGAACCAGCTCATCGAGAAGGGTGTTCTTGCAAAACGCAGCCACTCCAGTGATGGCCGACGCCAGCAACTTATTATGACTGACCATTTCAAAGTGAAGTTTAGTAAGCATATCAATGAAAGCATCGACATGCTCAGAAGCGAATTGCCCTAGCTCTCCATAGGGAGAAATGCTTCCCTAAGAGCCAAATCGATAACGGATCTTGACAACAAAGACGTCATTAACAGGATCGCGCCAGCCAGCTTCAAACAAATCTGAAAAACTATTTTCCTGCAGAGCCAGACCTTTATCGGCCACTCGAGTATAAACCACAAACAAATCTGACAAAGGCGCGATTTCCCAACGATAACGCACCTGAAAACTCATTTGCGACAGCCCGAAACTGTCAGATGGTCCGGCAGGCTTGTCGGTCTTGATTAAATCGCCAGGACTATCAGGGATCACAAAAAACTCGTCTTCATGAGCACGGATCGACACCCACTGCAACGCTGCGCGGACCTGCTGGCGGGCGCTGAAAAAGTACTCAAGTGTCACCTTGGGGGTCCACTGTTCAGCATTGAAGGTTGTCATATTCCTGCTTTCCTGATGCAACAACCAGCCATTTCTGTCTGCCCAGCTGTAATTGAGATCAGCAGAGAAACGATCATTGGGCCGCCAGGTAACACCACCACCAATTTTAAGCTGGTTACCACCTAGGGCCTCCTCGCGAAATCCAACCCTGCCGCCAAAAGTCAAGTCATTGGTCGATGGCGAAGAATAGCGCATCACCACCTCCCGACGCTTTGCCGTGCGGTAGGTACCATTGCCAAAACTATTCAGATCGTCATAAGCCTTGGGCGTAAAACTGGTAACAAAGGTCATGCTAGACAGGTTATTGAAGGTCAGCCGATTTGTCATGTAGATGGCACCGCCGGTAAAATAACCCGCCGCGTTTTTCTGGGCAAAGCCGCGCAGATCAAACTGGTTACTCCTTGCCCAACTCATTCCCGAACTAGTACGCACATGGGCGGAACGAATTCGAAAACTATCGTTACGCTGCAGATAACCCAGGTCATTGATATTGACCTTATCGTCGAAATACTCGATCCCAAACCGCTGCGACACCCCTTGCCGCAAGGTGTACTCAACGTCAAAGAAGCCACCATAACCTCGATCAATACCATCAATGTCAGAAGTAAACACTTGGCCGTCGAGCTTGAGCTTGCCATCAGACGTCAGATAGTGGCCGTCAACACCCTGAACCAATGCATCGCGACTATCATGTAAAGCTGCTGTACTGAGCAAGCCCACGGATCGATAGGCACCACCCACAGAATCCTCGTACACTAGTCGGGCAATGCCATAGTTCGAGCCCGTCTGCTTTAACAACACGGGTACGCCACCATCGGAGCCGCGCAACACAGCGTCTTCCTCAAAGGCACCCAGAAAGCCGTAACGAAAGCTGCCGACCTGACCGGTCAGTTTAACCGCACCATACAGATCAACCGGGCGGGCGAGCTCGCGACCGGGGATCGAGACATTAGACGCCACGGGCAGATCGAGGGGCTTGCCGCCAATCCGGCGAGTATTCACCATGGTATAGGGGGCACCGCTGTTACCAACACCGTTGCTGCGTGTATCGGCACGGGGAGAGGCGACAAAGACCTCTCGGCCTTCCAGAAAGAACAAACGTTTCTCCGGAAAGAAGGCCTCGGTGGCATCCAGGTTAATCACCACATCGTCAGTTTCGACATTACCAAAATCAGGATTCACCGTACCCGAGATTTGCATATTCGTTGACGGACGCCAGAAAAAATCGGCACCGACTTTATACAGGTTCTTATCGTCGATCAGGTCTCGGCCGACTGCGGCGAAAGGGTAGATGCTGTACTGTTTCTTCGGATTAACGTCCTTAAATTGCATCTCCTGCAAAACTGACATGAACTGTGCCTGAGTGTCGGGCAACCCGGGCCAACCCCAGCGCTCCTCGATATAGGCCACCTTGCGAGAGATGAACAAGCCGATGCGCCGGATTTCGTCACTGGCCGGCATGGAGACGGTGCCCCAGGGGATAAATAACTCTGCCGACCAGCCGTGATCGGTGGTCTGGCTAGCGCCGCGCCAGGCACCATCCCAATCGCTGGTAAACTGTCGTTCAGGCAGAACCGTTCCATCTAGCAATGAGTCACCCAGGTTCACGCCGAACCAGTATCCGTAGCGGCCTTCCCCGGAGGTGTCTAGGGTCACGCTGATGCCATCGCGATTAATCTGGCGCTGATCGCGACTGGACAGGCGCTTGATCAGGCTTTCGACGGGTTGGTCCATGTCGACGCCAACGTAAAGGCCATCGGTGGTGTAGAAAAATTTAACACGCGTTGCATGAGGAACACTGGCCAGCGTATCGGGCTCGATGACAACAAATTCATCATAGGCCGGCAGGCCAGCCCATACGGCCTCATTGAGATGGCCGTCAATTTTGATCTCTGGCTGTCCAATGACACGCTCGACAGTGATGCTGTCGCCCTGTTTTAGATCGACGATCACATCAGCCAACACGAATTGGCCAAAGTGGACCAGCAAAAAGCCGCCGATCATGCGTAACTTATTATTTTTCAGCATCGGTGTTTCTCCCTGTGTGG
>JABMOJ010000445.1 GCA_013204195.1 SAR86 cluster bacterium | reverse complement strand
GGTTGAACGCGGGTACGCCCATGTTCCGCAGGCGGGTAATGGTTTCAGGGGCGCTGTTGGTGTGCAGCGTTGACATGACCATGTGACCAGTCTGCGCAGCCTTAATAGAGATGTTGGCAGTTTCCAGGTCGCGAATTTCGCCGACCATGATGATGTCTGGGTCCTGTCGCAGGAATGAGCGCAGCGCCTCGCCAAAATCAAGGCCGACCTTCACGTTAACCGGGCACTGGTTGATCCCTTCAAGGTTGATTTCGACGGGATCTTCGGCGGTGGAAATATTCAGCTCTGGTGTGTTCAGAATGTTAATGCCCGTATACAGGGAGACGGTTTTGCCGCTACCGGTAGGACCGGTCACCAGAAACATGCCTTGAGGTTTGTTCAACGCTTCCAGATAGAGCGCCTTCTGGTCCGCCTCATAACCCAAGGCATCAATGCCCATCTTGGCGCTGCTGGGGTCGAGAATCCGCAGACAAATTTTCTCACCAAACAACACAGGTAACGTGTTAACTCGAAAGTCGATGGCTTTGGTCTTGGAAATTTTTAACTTAATTCGACCGTCCTGCGGGACTCGCCGTTCAGAGATGTCCATCTGCGACATCACCTTTAGGCGGGCGGAAATACGCGGCGCCAAATTAACTGGTGGTCGTGCCACCTCATGGAGTATGCCGTCGGTACGGTAGCGCACGCGATAGGCCTTCTCGAAAGGCTCGAAATGTAAGTCTGAAGAACCCAGACGAATCGCGTCCATCAACATCTTGTTGATAAAGCGCACCACGGGCGTGTCGTCAATGGCCTTGCCGGGGTCTTCATCGTCCTGTTTGCCACCGCCTTCCTCTGCCGACTCCATGTCTAGGTCGACATCGTCTTCGCCCAGATTACCGAGCCCGCCGCCTTCCTGAGATTCCAGAAATGCATCGATAAAGGCCGACAACTGATTTTCATCCACCAGCACTTCTTCGGTAGAAATGCCCGTATGAAACTTGATCTCGTCTAGGCCTTTGCGATTGGTGGGGTCGGACACGGCGACAAATAAGCGATTGCCGCGGTGAAAAATGGGAATGGCGTGATTGGCCCGAATCAACTTCTCGTCCACAAGGTTCTTGGGGAGCGATTCCAACTCCAGTGCAGAGATGTCCAGCAGTGGCGTGCCAAACTCCTCAGAGGCCGAGTTGGCGATGTCTCGGGCACTGACCAGCTTGTTTTGGACTAAGTGAGTAACAAATGGGACTCGAGTTTTGGCCGCCTCCTGTGAAGCGGCCCGGGCTGCGGCGTCGTCCAGTAGTTTGTCTTCCACCAGTCGCCGTGCAAGCCCGCTGAGTTGTAAAGGGTTTGCTGCCATAACAATACAGTCCTGCGTTGAATCGACCCACTACCTGCTGCCAACTGTTGCCAAAGAAATGGGCTAAGAAAAGCTGCAAACCTGACGCAACAGCAGGGCGGCAAAAACTGAAAGCTTACCTTTGGTATCTTCATATGTCGATAGGTAAGTTTATGTAACCTTATGTTGAGTGGCGTTCAGGGCAATAGTTGCGGCAGGAGCGGCGGGTTGGGTTGGCAATTTTCTTGGCAATAGTTGGCTGGCTCGGTCACATTGTGACCTTTTGCGGCGCAGCAGGTCATCCACCACGCGCAGCGCGAATACTGGCTCACGTTCATTGGAACACCCCTGCAGAGGTTGCATCTACTGGGCCTTCGACGATTTCTGATAAATGGCCAGGGGTATTGGCATGGTAGTTGCGAAATATCAATCAGACTGCTGATAAGCGTTATCAAGCCGAGACAGTCAAAAACATTATTTAACCGGAGTGTGTGCACATGAATAAGCAATTACAAAAGGGTTTTACCTTAATCGAACTGATGATCGTGGTCGCGATCATCGGTATTCTGGCCGCCGTCGCGCTGCCAGCGTACCAGGACTATATCAAGACCGCGAATATGGCGCGTGTGACCAGCAATTATGAAGAAGCTGTTCGTGTGACCAAGGCAACCTTTTCCAAGGGTGCGACTCGGCGAGCACTGGGTTTAAGTGATGATGTACCTTCTGATGCCGATGGCTGGATTGGAATTTATGGTGACACTGCAACTGCACCAGGTGGCGGGTTAGCTTATAGATCGGGAACTCTCGATACCGATGGTAATGCAGAGGGAGCGATCGGCGTCGTACATGCAGCGGCAGATGGTGGTACCGTTACATTGACGATGCCCACATATGCAGACTTTCCTCAGACTAATCCAAAGTCGGAAAACATTACAGGCGATGATTGGGGTGGCTAGTAACCTGCTTACACGAATGCAAGGGCTAGTAATCTAACCTGTATACAAAAAACCGGCCGAACTTTGTTCGGTCGGTTTTTTTTGGTTCAACGGTGAGACTTGCAGCGAGCTCAGTCCAGTTGCAATGAAAATCAGGTGAATTTTATGAAAGCAGTGCCTATTTATCTTGAGAACGATTATAAAAAAATACTCGCCTTATCTCCGCAGATAAATCTTAGGGCAAGTAGCCGACAGCGGGAGACAGGTTTTACGCTCATTGAATTGATCATTGCGGTGGCCATTATCGGGATATTGGCGGCGATTGCCCTGCCGATGTATTCCGGCTACGTGGATACGGCGCGGCGCAGTGTGATGAATGACAATATCACCAGCATTCGCTTGTTCGAGGAAGACTATAGGCTGGAAACGGGCAGTTACTTTGCCGGTGACCATGATCCGACCGATCCGGATGCGGCAACGGGACTCAAGGTTAATATCGGTTGGTCACCGGGGTCAGCAACGGATCGAATCAAGTACGAAGTGATGCTGGTAGGCGCTGGGTTTTCGGTGACGGCTACTCATCTGGACTTTGATAATACTGTGGTGACACGAGCATTTTAAGTTGAGGTTGTTAGCGCGTTGCAGGCGTTAGTGTGTCGATAGGGTCACTGCACAGGCATGGTGATGGTTTGTTGATGCCTTGGGCTATGGGGCGCGGGCGGAGGTCAGTTCGACCGTCCGACGGCTTGGCCCGTCGACCACTTGTGCGGGTCTTTGGGTTGTCTGTCGCTTTTTTGCGGGAAAGACGACAGCTGGCGTTAATGTATTATGCTTCGCGAAAAATAGGAAGTTGGTGCCGGAAAGAGGCCGCTAATAAACGCTATAGGTTATTGATAATGTTAATTATTATGCTATTGTAAACGTGGTATATTACAGAGAACCTTACAGAGACCGGTGTAATGAAGCTACCTAAGTACGTCAGAGCCGCTGGTAATAGTCTGTTCTATCAGAGAGATTTCCCTACTAGTCTGCAACAGGCTGCGGGTAAGAAGACCTTTACCTATCCATTAAAAATAAAGACATCAGAGATCAGAGAATCGGCGCTGCTAAAAGCTGTCCAGACCGCCTCAGAAGTATACCAGCTGCAGGTCAAGATGATCACCAGAACTGAGTCCAGTGCGTACAATCTTAGGGAGTTAGACTTAGCTGCTACAGCTTTTCTTAACGCCCGTCGGTTACGTACTGCGCAGTATGCTACCGATACAAGAGATCCCAACGTCATTAGTTATGAACAAGCGAATCAAATCAATACCGATGAGGATAACTTTAGTCTTGCTGAGTATGCCTTGCCTGAGTTCGAGGAGGTTAGATTTAAGCAGGGTGTTGGAGAGCCG